>NZ_PHTY01000001.1:0-55000 GCF_002813135.1 Ulvibacter sp. MAR_2010_11
CAAAAAAGTAGCGGTAAAACCAGCTTTTAGAATTCGCTGAGACAAGTCTGGATCTTCCCCGGATGAATTTTGGCAACCCTCCGGTTGTAACAAAAGCCTCTTTAGAGATTCCCATATTAAAGCTTCTGGGTTCGAATCTATTAATACTATTTTTTATTACCTCGTATTCCTCCTGTGGTAAGAAATGAGGTCATTACATAGTTGATAGCCTTCTGAAGATTGCTAAAGCTGTTATGAGCAGCATCGGCGCCACCATAGCAATCAAAATAGTTTTCAGAAAGAAAATTCTGAACGGTAGTAAGATAATGAGAGGGTAATAAACAATCTGAATCCAGTATAATAAAATAATTCCCTTTTGCTCTTTGCATTCCAAAATTTCTTGATGCACCCGGCCCGGAATTTGTTTTCGTATAGTATGAAATACTGAGTAAGTCTTTAAACGAGTTTACTATTTTTTCTGAAGTAATTGTTGAACCATCTTCACTATAACATTTTCAAACTGCCCTTTAAAATCAAGCAGCGAAAAACTTTCCAGAAGTTCTTTATTTCTTCGGGACGGTTATAGACCGGTATGATAAATGAAAAATGGAGATTCATCAGGCAAAGTTACTCCAAAAAAAAGCCATCCGCCTAAGACGGATGCTCTAAAATTAATTTGAAAATATTACTTCTTCAGAAGTTTGTAAGTTCCAAACTTGGCCGTTCACTGTAACGTTCATTACATAAGATCCGTGGCAAGATTTGAAATATTCAACTGAGAAGTGGTGCTTCTATATTTTGGTCTACTACTTTTTGACCTAACATATATATATAGACACACTTTCAATTATGTTTACCGCAGTTAGATTAAGAACATCATCTGCCGGGTTTGGATAGAAACTAAATCCAGCAATAACATTATCTTCTACGTCAAGGACATCACATTCAATAAAATATCCGCAATTCCTCCATGATTTACAGCAAAAACATAATATGTTTGACCAGCTACAGTTGGTAATAGAAGCTGAAGTTTCCAGGAGCACATTGATTATCCAATAGTCTACCAAAAAAAGATCAGTCTCAACTGCATTTTTCGTCTGGTGCGGTATAGAATGTAATAGAGCTAAATTGTTGAAATAACATCACCAAAGTAGCATTCCACAGTACCGCCGCCTAATACTTCAGCAATAAGTGCTTCTCCAAAAAACATCAGCAACCATTACGGCTGGAATAGTAACCTGGTCTCCAACGGCACCACCTCCCATAACAATTGGGGGATCTGGATTATTGTTCACCACAATTACGGCAATTGCACCTGCCATTTCAGCTGCTAAAGCTTTAGCGCCAAATTCACAACTTCCTCGTCGAACAATAGCAATCTTTCCTGCTAAGGCTCCTCCGTTAGTAACTGGATCACAAGCGTCATTCTCATCTGTTCCTCCGCCGGAATTATCATCAATTACCACAGCTGTATCCTGAGTTAATGGGAATGTTGTTAATGTTCCTCCAAAACTCGCCGGGACTGCTGCGTAATAACCTGCTAAAGGCCCGTTATTTACAATTAAATTCACTTGAGGAGTCGGTTGATTCTGAATAGATGCTGACGCAGTTCCATCAGTTGTCGGTGTAAAGTTATACCATACCCCTCTTGCACCTGCATTATCACAGCCAGCTGGTGTACCACCGGCTTCACTAGTAGCAGCAGGCATAGCCACAGCTGGGTCTGTATAAGGACATCCTATCTCATCAACATCAATAGAATTAGCAATTTCATCATTCGGTGGTGGTATTGGAGTACACTGAATATCTAATTCAAAGTTTCCGGTTGCGCCACCAAATCCATGTACTAATATAAGGAAGGTCGTATTTCCATCACTTTGGAAAGAAACTTCAGACTGTAATCCACAAGTATCATCATTTCCTACAACACAAGTTAACGGTGGTGCACCACAGTCTCCTGTATACACAGATAGTTTAGCATCATAGTCCGTTGTACCCGTACACATTGTAATGGTAATATCGGTTACTAAACCTGTGTTGTCTGTAAGTACATACCAAACACCAGGAGAAGTTACTCCTGTATCACACAATGGTGCTACAGCTGAATCGATGGTCGCATCAATAGTAGTACCTGAAATAAAATCACCACAACTAACGGCAATTGCATTAGCACATAAATCGTTTGATGGTGGTGGTGGTGCAGGAACACACGATACTGCCATACTAAAGGCTCCGGTTGCTCCTCCAAATCCTTCAACAGCTATATAATAGGTAGAAGTACCGTTAGAGGTAAATGTCAATTCAGACTGTAAGCCACAGAAATCATCGTTAGTAGCTACCTGAGCTCCGCCACAGGCATCAAACACAGTTAATCGTGAATCGAATCCGGTACCGCCATCACAAAGTGATATGGTCACAAACTCAAAAGATCCTGTACCGGTAAACTCGAACCACTCATCGGGAGAGGTATCAAATCCACCTTGATCTGTATTATCGGAAGTATCACCTAAATAGGTGTTACCACATGAAACTTCAGTAGCATTAGCACAATCATCGTTATCCGCTGCTGGTCCACTGCCAGGAATACTTGCCCAAGCAACTTGATTGGTTCCTCCCGGAGTAGTACCTCCTAAAACACCTAGAAGTGTGGTTGCACCGGTTGCTGTATTAAATGATCTCCATTCTCCTAAAAATGCTCCATTATTAAATGCTGCCAGATAAATTGTATCGGTATTAGGGTCCCAAGTCATTCCTTGACCGAAGTTACCGTCAAAGCCGGTAGGTCCTAATAATGTAGCAGCTCCTGTTGCCAGGTTTATTGAATATGAATTATCATCAACAATATCGTAAGTATAAGCCTCACCTGCACCATTAATAGCTAATGCAATTGCAAGACCTGCACTTCCTAATGGGCCTACAGCCGTAGCAGAAGGAACAGATGGGTCTACCGTATATAAGGTAGTTCCATCAACTCCATATAGCACTCCATCAACTGGATTGTATTCAAGACCATTTAATCCTCCTGGCAATCCAACATTTCCGAGAGAAGTATATGTTCCGGTAGTAATATCTAAGGAAAAGATACCTCCAACATTATTTACTACAGTAGCTGTTGTTGGGTTAGCAGGATCAATCGCACCTGAACCTTCGAAGTTTGGACCTACTGTACCAGCCGGGCCAACATTGTTTAAAACATCAGGAGTGGTAGGATCAAAATTAATGAACATCTCAGGGGCCGGGAACGTAAGTGCTCCATAAGCTAGGCCTGATCCAGGTGGAACTATAGTGGTTCCTTCTATCGCAACAATACCAACTTCGGCACAATCTGCATTTACAGACCCTAATGAAGTGGCGGCGCCTGTTGCTGTGTTCACTGAACAAAATTGATTTACACCACCTCCTAAATAGGCAGCCATATAAAGTGTGTTTGTATCCGGGTCAAAATCTGCATCTTGTGCAAAATTGATGTTAACCCCTAAAGGACCTACAAGAGTTGCAGCTCCGGTGGCTAAATTGACTGAATACAAATTATCCAGCGCAATATCCGCCATAAAAGCATTACCGTTATTGTCTATAGCAAGCCAAATTGGCAACCATCCAGTAACGTTTGCAGTACTAACAAGTGTTAATTCTCCTGTAGCCAAATTAACTGAATATATACTGGCATTTTCTCCTTGTCCTCCCATCATATACATAGTACCATCTGCCTCATTCCAAGCAAGACCTCTGGTTCCATCTCCTGGTACGATATTGGTTAACGGACCAACGGTCGTTTCAGCACCGGTAGTTTTGTCAATGGTAAGTAAGGTAAGCGCAGTGTTATCGAGCGCATAAAGTGTCCCACTTCCGTCTAAATCACCTGCGAATATCGAAGTTGTGATAGTTGTTATAGGCGCAATATTGTAGGGCCCTGCTAATGGGAAAATACCAAAATCATTCCCGCATGACACTCTTAAATTAAGCGCATAAACATCTCCGGGAGCCGAGCGTTGGTTATTAGCATCATATGCCTGTGCATAATACCTGTTTAACAGGCCTCTTTCATAGTCGGTAAATAATCCCGCAGCTTCCATACCCGCAGATATACCCACTTCATCCAATCTATCCAACAAAGCCGCTATCTGCGGAGAGGGAACTGGAAGAACCCGATTGTTGAGATGATTTCTAAGTAATTGCTGCTCGGAGGCAGTAAAAAAATCGGAGACACTTCCCGCTTGATTCCCAACCTGAGAATACCTATGTAACAAATCATCCATCGTTGATGACGATGGACGTAAATCTTGGGCACTTAAAGTTGCCGATAGGCAAAGCAATAAACCCCATAGAAAAGTAAATTTTTTCATAATTTGAATTTAATTTATTGAATAATTAGTTTTATCTCATAAATATAGACATTAATATTTTATTCAACGGGCTCATGCAGAAATAATAATTGTATCTGTCTTTCCAATCTTCATAAAAACAAAACCTCCCGATTTGCTTTTGCAAATCGGGAGGTTTTTAATCAATTTGAAAAATATTACTTCTTCAGAAGTTTGTAAGTTCCAACGTGGCCGTTCACTGTAACTTTCATTACATAAGATCCGGTGGCAAGATTTGAAATATTCAACTGAGAAGTGGTGGCTTCTATATTTTGGTCTACTACTTTTTGACCTAACATATTATATATAGTTGCACTTTCAATTATGTTTACCGCAGTTAGATTAAGAACATCATCTGCCGGGTTTGGATAGAAACTAAATCCAGCAATAACATTATCTTCTACGTCAAGGACATCACATTCAATAAAAATATCCGCAATTCCTCCATGATTTACAGCATAAACATAATATGTTTGACCAGCTACAGTTGGTATAGAAGCTGAAGTTCCAGGAGCACATTGATTATCCCAATAGTCTACCAAAACAAGATCAGTCTCAACTGCATTTTCGTCTGGTGCGGTATAGAATGTAATAGAGCTAAATTGTTGAAACAACATCACCAAAGTAGCATTCACAGTACCGCCGCCTAATACTTCAGCAATAAGTGCTTCACCAAAAACATCAGCAACCATTACGGCAGGAATAGTAACTTGGTCTCCAACGGCACCACCTCCCATAACAATTGGGGGATCTGGATTATTGTTCACCACAATTACGGCAATTGCACCTGCCATTTCAGCTGCTAAAGCTTTAGCACCAAATTCACAACTTCCTCGTCGAACAATAGCAATCTTTCCTGCTAAGGCTCCTCCATTAGTAACTGGATCACAAGCGTCATTCTCATCTGTTCCTCCGCCGGAATTATCATCAATTACCACAGCTGTATCCTGAGTTAATGGGAATGTTGTTAATGTTCCTCCAAAACTCGCCGGGACTGCTGCGTAATAACCTGCTAAAGGCCCGTTATTTACAATTAAATTCACTTGAGGAGTCGGTTGGTTCTGAATAGATGCTGACGCAGTTCCATCAGTTGTCGGTGTAAAGTTATACCATACCCCTCTTGCACCTGCATTATCACAGCCAGCTGGTGTACCACCGGCTTCACTAGTAGCAGCAGGCATAGCCACAGCTGGGTCTGTATAAGGACATCCTATCTCATCAACATCAATAGAATTAGCAATTTCATCATTCGGTGGTGGTATTGGAGTACACTGAATATCTAATTCAAAGTTTCCGGTTGCGCCACCAAATCCATGTACTAATATAAGGAAGGTCGTATTTCCATCACTTTGGAAAGAAACTTCAGACTGTAATCCACAAGTATCATCATTTCCTACAACACAAGTTAACGGTGGTGCACCACAGTCTCCTGTATACACAGATAGTTTAGCATCATAGTCCGTTGTACCCGTACACATTGTAATGGTAATATCGGTTACTAAACCTGTGTTGTCTGTAAGTACATACCAAACACCAGGAGAAGTTACTCCTGTATCACACAATGGTGCTACAGCTGAATCGATGGTCGCATCAATAGTAGTACCTGAAATAAAATCACCACAACTAACGGCAATTGCATTAGCACATAAATCGTTTGATGGTGGTGGTGGTGCAGGAACACACGATACTGCCATACTAAAGGCTCCGGTTGCTCCTCCAAATCCTTCAACAGCTATATAATAGGTAGAAGTACCGTTAGAGGTAAATGTCAATTCAGACTGTAAGCCACAGAAATCATCGTTAGTAGCTACCTGAGCTCCGCCACAGGCATCAAACACAGTTAATCGTGAATCGAATCCGGTACCGCCATCACAAAGTGATAAGGTAACATACTCAAAAGAACCAGAACCGGTAAACTCGAACCACTCATCGGGAGAGGTATCAAATCCACCTTGATCTGTATTATCGGAAGTATCACCTAAATAGGTGTTACCACATGAAACTTCAGTAGCATTAGCACAATCATCGTTATCCGCTACCGGACCTGCACCAGAAATACTTGCCCAAGCAACTTGATTGGTTCCTCCCGGAGTAGTGCCTCCTAAAACACCTAGAAGTGTGGTTGCACCGGTTCCTGTATTAAATGATCTCCATTCTCCTAAAAATGCTCCATTATTAAATGCTGCCAGATAAATTGTATCGGTGTTAGGGTCCCAAGTCATTCCTTGACCGAAGTTACCGTCAAAGCCGGTAGGTCCTAATAATGTGGCAGCTCCTGTTGCCAGGTTTATTGAATATGAATTATCATCAACAATATCGTAAGTATAAGCCTCTCCTGCACCATTAATAGCCAATGCAATTGCAAGTCCTGCACTTCCTAATGGGCCTACGGCCGTAGCAGAAGGAACGCCCGGGTCTACCGTATATAAGGTAGTTCCATCAACTCCATATAGCACTCCATCAACTGGATTGAATTCAAGACCATTTAATCCTCCTGGTAATCCAACATTTCCAAGAGAAGTATAAACTCCGGTAGTAATATCTACGGAAAAGATACCTCCAACATTATTTACTACGATAGCGGTATTTGGATTATTAGGATCAATCGCACCTGATCCTTCGAAGTTTGGACCTACTGTACCAGCCGGACCAACATTGTTTAAAACATCAGGAGTGGTAGGATCAAAATTAATGAACATCTCAGGGGCCGGGAACGTAAGTGCTCCATAAGCCAATCCTGTGCCACCACCGCCGCCACCGGCTTCGTCTCCTACTATATTCATAACAAATGAATTATTCAATCCAAAAGCAGCGAATAAATCGGTTGGGGTATTGGCACCACAATCCGGAGCCGTAATCCAAGAAGGACCTGTTTGTCCATCTAAATTACATCCAAGGAAAAATGAAGTAGAGCCATTACCTACAATTGCTAGTTCGTAAATCATATGTAAACCGGCAGGAATAGTTGCACTAATAGGAACTGAAACAACAGTACCGGCATCACCGGGAACTGCATTATAAACGGTTGTTCCCTCAAGTGTCAATGCACCTCCTGGCCAAGCTCCAACTATTGAATAGATATTTACAGTAACAGGGAAATTTGAAGAAATTGTTTCAATCCCAAATTCTGCACTAGTTACTTCAAAATCTCCGCTAATTCCAAAGGTCGATAGATCAAAATCTCTGAAAAAGCTATTATTATTTGCAATACCTCCTGTATTACAAGTAATTCCATCACCCGGATTAATAGTTTGCGTAACACTATGTGTAATCACAACAGCAGCTGCTTCTTGCAGCCCGTCACCAAGTGTAGCCGATCCGGCTGGTAAATTAAAAATTGGTGTGCCCGTTCTTCGAGATCCTAAGAAAGAATCTCCTCCTGTAGGAGCATAAATTACCGGACTACTATTAGGAATAACCTTTCTTTTTGAAAAGTGTTCCTTGAGCTTTTGCTGCTCAGAGGCTGTAAAAAAATCGGAAATACTTCCAGTTTGATTCCCGACTTGGGAATACTTTTTTAACAAATCATCCATCGTGGACGATGGACGTAATTCTTGCGCACTTAAAGTTGTCGTGAGACAAATCAATAAGCACCATAGGAAAGTAATTTTTCTCATAATTAATAGATTAGTTAATATTCTATTAAAAATAGGAAAAAAAACATTACCATTCATACAAATTTCGACAAGCTACAGTTTTTTTTCGACGAAGTCGGAATTCACCCGCAAAAACAGTAAAAACCTTAATCCGAGCGCCTTCTAAAGCATTCAGGGAATTACAGCTAGCTATTATTGGCCATCCATAAACGTCTTCATAACCTCATTGCTTACTCCCATATTGGAAAATCCGCCGTCATTATAAAGATTTTGCAACGTAACCCGTTTGGTTAAATCACTAAATAATGAAACCGTATAATTTGCACAATCCAAGGCCGTTGCATTTCCTAATGGCGACATTTTTTCGGCATAGGCTATAAAACCATCAAAACCTTTTACACCCTGCCCGGCAGTAGTTGGTGTTGGTGATTGTGAAATGGTATTTACACGCACCTTTTTGTCTCTTCCAAAGAAATACCCAAAACTGCGCGCTATAGATTCTAAATACGCCTTGTTATCGGCCATATCATTATAGTCAGGAAAAACACGTTGTGCTGCCATATAGGTTAAAGCAACAATGCTCCCCCATTCATTCATGGCGTCCTTATTGTATAAGACACTCATGGTCTTGTGAAAGGAAACTGCAGATACATCCCATCCTTTATGTGTCCAGTCGTAATTCTGGTCGGTATAGAGTTTTCCTTTACGCACGTTTACAGACATTCCAATAGAGTGCAACACAAAATCTAATTTTCCTCCTAAAATCTCTGTGGCCTTTTCCACTAAATTTTCCAAATCTTCCATACTTGTAGCATCCGCAGGGATTATTTGTGACCCGGTTTTTTCAGCTAAGGCATTAATTTGTCCCATTCGCATAGCTATTGGAGCATTGGTTAACACAAAGCTTCCACCCTCTTCATGAACACGCTCTGCGGTCTTCCAGGCAATCGAATTTTCATCCAAAGCCCCAAAAATAATTCCTCTTTTCCCTTTTAGTAAGTTATATGCCATGTTGTTCCAATTTTATGTCTATACTATGTTGAATTCTTGTTTAATATATGTAAACGATAAAAAACAAAGATACATTTAATTCAATAATTCTTTGGCGTGTGCCAAAGCCGAATCCGTAACTTTTATACCTCCAATCATCTGCGCAATTTCCAGAATACGCTCTTCCTCGTCCAGTGTCTTTAAACGTGTAACCGTTATCGCATCTTGGTCTTCCTTATATACCTTAATATGATGTTCCCCCTTTGCCGCAATCTGCGGTAAATGTGTAATGCTGAATAATTGCATGGATTGGCTCATCCCGCTTAAAATTGTTGCCATCTTGTGCGCAATCTCCCCCGAAACTCCCGTGTCAATTTCATCGAAGATGATAGTAGGGAGTTTTTTGTATTTCGTCAAGACGGCTTTAACAGCAAGCATTATCCGACTTAATTCCCCTCCCGAAGCAACTTTTTTTAATAAACCAAAAGGCAGTCCTTTGTTCGCGGTAAACAAAAGTTCTAACGAATCGGTTCCGTTTTTTCGAAAGTTTTCGGCAGATGTTAGCTCAAATTTAAATCGCGCATTAGGAAGACCCAACTCGCTTAAAAACGATTCCAACTTTTCCTTTAATACAGGAATAGCCTCCTTGCGTTTTACATGTATCGCTTGTCCCAGTTGAGAGGTCGCCATCTTACAAACCGCAAGGGCTTCGGCCGTGGTTTTAATACGCCCCTCCAGATGTAATGTCATCTCAATTTTTTGTTCTAAATCTGTTTCAATGACTTTGAGTTCGTCCACCGAGCCCACAGTGTGTTTATGCTGCAGTTTGTATAGGGCTTGCAACTTTTCATTGATGAGCGTTAATTTTTCGGGATCGGCTTCAATGGTAGCTGCACTATCTTCGGCTGTCTCCAAAATGTCTTCCAACTCTATAACAACACTGTTTAAGCGATTCCATAGCGATTCAAATTCCGAAGAAAAAGGCCTCAACTTCCCCAAGGCAATTCGCGCTTCCTTCAGCGTAGTGAGACTCCCTATTTGTTCTTCGGAAAGTAATTGAACTATTTTTGAAAGAGATTCCTGAATTTCTTCGGTATTGGAAAGCGTTTCATAGGTTTCTTCCAACTCCTGCTGATTTATTTTTTCGAGCTCTATTTCTTTCAGTTCATTGTACAAAAAGGTATTGTAATCTAATTCCTTCGTAGCGTTTTCCTGGGTATTTTTTAACGCCGAAAGTTCTTCTGAAAGTGCTTTGTATTGCTCTAATTTCTGGGAATACTTTTGAAGCTCTTCCGAAGTATTTGCCAACGCATCTATCACTTCCAACTGAAATGTTTCAGACGAAAGGGTCAGGGTCTCATGCTGACTGTGAATATCGACCAAATGCGGCCCCAATGCCTGCAACTGTTGCAACATCACCGGCGTGTCATTTACGAAGGCTCTCGATTTTCCATTGGGCAAAATTTCCCGACGGATAATTGTATGCGACTCGTAATCCAGATCGTTTTCATCAAAAACCGATTGTAGATTGTATCCATCCAAGGCAAATTCGGCTTCGATAATACATTTTTTTGAAGAATTCTTTACACTGCTCAAATCTGCTCTCTTTCCCAACACCAATGCCAAGGCTCCCAATAAAATAGATTTACCGGCTCCTGTTTCCCCTGTAATGATAGTAAGTCCCTTGTTGAAATCAACACGGATATCATCGATTAAGGCATAGTTTTTTATGGAAAGTGTGGTAATCACAACCGCAAATTAAGTTAGAAAAAGCACAATAGCTTGACAACTTCTAAAATAGAAGAGTTTTATTATTCCTGCAAGAAAAAAGGAGGGTTGTTTAAAACTTAATTTCGGTCCAATTAGAACGTTTGGTGGGTGCCATTCTATTTAGATTTTCAACTAAAGTGACGATATCAACCGAAGGTCCTCCGCTAAAAACTGCCTGAATTTCATCACTTTTGGCGTCAAAAAAGGTGCGCACCAGAAACGAATTAGGTCTTCGGTCGTTTACATTTTTCATTCTGGCCAAGGCATCTATTAATTTCAGCTTTGCGTCCCGTTGATTCTGAACCATCACATCCATCCCAAGACGGTGATATTCGTACATTACTGTATGGAATTCGGCATATACATTAGACAACACCGCATCATTAAAACGGTAACGCGATTGCACCCCATCGGTAGGACGCCAACCAATAAAACCACTGGATGCAGCAGTATTTACAATTTGCTTTGCAATTTCAAAATACTCCGCACCTCCGTTTTGTGAATAGGTAGCTGCATCGAGTCCGATAATAGTATAGACATGATACGCCAAAACAGAGATTAAATTAGAGTCGAACGTATTAATATTAAAAGTAAGGGGTTGAAACTCGGTATACTTAAAATTGAAGTTTTTGTCGTTGTAATTGTATATCGGACTGTCGTAGGTCGACCCGAAAACAGGGCGTGACGACTGTACCTGGAGGGTAGCTGTAAAGGTATCTCCACTGTATTCCGAAATAATAATAGACATGTTACAATCGATTCGCTCCTGATTTTTATAGACCTTATCCGTCCATTTGGTGTTGTTCAAAAACTCGGTAAGTTGTTGTTCTAGGGTATTGAACACCTGCTGGTTGGGCTGACCCGTTTGCTGAGCATCAATTACTATGGTACAATTTAGCTCTTGTGCCTCTATAGACAATGTTGAAATTAAAATCGAAACTATAATGAGAACTCTACGCATGCAATTGTTTTATAATATGTTGTAAAATGTCTTTGGCAACTTCTGTTTTTGGTTTAACTGAAAAAGGGATTACTTTATTGTCCTTTGTTACCAGAGTTACTTTGTTGGTATCGGTTTTAAAACCGGCACCTTTATCATTTAGCGAATTTAATACAATTAAATCTAAATTCTTTTTTTTGAGTTTGGTTTTTGCATTTTCCAATTCGTTTTCGGTTTCTAAAGCAAAACCCACCAGGAATTGTTTTTTCTTGATGTTTCCCAGCGACGCGAGGATGTCATCGGTTTTTTCGAGGGACAACGTTAACGTACTATCTTTCTTCTTGATTTTTTGTGCAGCCACCTGTACCGGTCGGTAGTCGGCTACCGCGGCACTAAGAATGGCAATGTCACAATTATCAAAATAAGCGTGAGCTGCATCGTACATTTCTTTTGCTGAAGTAACGTGCAACACCTTCACCAAGTTGTTTTCAAGATGCAAGGAAGAAGGTCCCGAAATAAGCACCACCTCAGCACCTACATCGGCCGAAGCTTCAGCAAGGGCATACCCCATTTTCCCGCTGGAATGATTTCCAATAAATCGGACCGGGTCAATAGCTTCATAGGTTGGACCTGCTGTTATTACGATTTTTTTCCCGCGAAGCGGAAGTGATTTCAGAATGTCCTTTTCAAGAAATGAAACAATATCTTCAGGTTCGGCCATTCTGCCTTGTCCTACCAAACCACTGGCTAATTCGCCATGTGTAGCCGGAATTTGAATGTTTCCGAAGCTATTCAATTTCTCGAAGGTTTCGATCGTTGAAGGGTGCTGATACATGTCCAAATCCATTGCCGGCGCATAATACACAGGACATTTGGCCGAAAGATAGCAAGCCAGAAGCAGATTGTTGCTCGTTCCGTGCGCCATCTTAGATAAGGTGTTGGCAGTTGCCGGGGCTATTACAAATAAATGTGCCCAAAGGGCTAACTCAACATGGTTATTCCATTGGGCATTATCATCTTCTTCATTGGTAAAAGAAGAAAAAACTTCGTTTTTAGAAAGTGTGGAAAGCGTTAAGGGAGTTACAAAATCCTTGGACGAAGGCGTCATAACTACTTTCACATTGGCTCCGGCTTTCACCAGCAGCCTTACTAAAAAAGCCGATTTATAAGCAGCAATACCGGCAGTAACGCCCAGTAGTATATTTTTACCGCTTAGAACAGACATTTTTATTATTTATCTAGTTCGCCGTCTTGTGTATTACGATGGTATATTTTGTTCTCCAACCATTCCTGGATAGCCAAGGCATGTGGCTTTGGCAACTTTTCGTAGAACTTGGAAACTTCAATTTGTTCCTTGTTCTCAAAAATCTCTTCCAAACTATCGTTGTAGGTAGCAAATTCGTCCAACTTCTCAAGAAGTTCTTTCTTGATATCATTGTTAATTTGAATTGCTCTCTTTGAAACAATCGAAATGGCCTCGTAAATATTTCCGGTAGGCGCATCTACTAAATTTTTATCGATAGTAGTTGTATTGATAGGTGCTTCAGAATTTTTAATATCGCTCATAATCCTAATTTAAACTTGTAGTTTCTTTGTTTGAATTCAATCTTTTTTCGATTTCTTCAGAAATCTTATCGGCATCTGCTTTTAGATCGGAATCTTTATAATATTTTGTAAAACTGTTGTAATACCCTTTTGCTTCTTCTAGTCGTTGATCAACCAACTGAGGCACGCTGTTTATCGCCAACTCATAGGCCGCAACAAAACGCAAATAGAACGCTTCTTTCCGAAACGGGGATCCGGGATTGTCTGAAATAAAATTGTCGAAAGCAGCAATCGCCGGTCTCCAGCTTCCTAAAGCTTCAGCAGTTTTTAAATGTTGCTTTGCAATTTCAAATTCCTTTTTTTCCTTTTTGTATCGCAATTCAGAAACCAAGTCATTTATCCCCAAACGGTATTCAGAGTTCGGGTATTTGTCTATAAACTCCTGAAGTTTTTCCAGTGCCTTATCGGTATCTTTCTGGTCTAAAGAATAGCGCGGTGATAATTGGTAATAACTCTTGGCAGAACGATAGGAGGCTACTTCGACACTATCACTCTTAGGGTAGGATGTTTCAAATCGTTCAAATTGATATCCCGCCAAATAAAAGTCTTCTAAATTATAGAATGTATTGGCATACATAAACATCAACTTTTCAGCCTGAGGCTTGCCTCTATATGCCGGAACAATTTGTTCCATAAGCTGCAACGCTTTTTTATATTTTCCCTTGTTGTACAAAGAATCGGCCATGCTGTATTTAAGCCCGGTGTCCTCACCGCGTAATACCTTCTGGTACTGACTGCAAGAGCTAAAAAATAATCCGACCAATAAAATTAAAAGAGTTGCTCTCATATATTTAAAAAACATCGTGCAAAAGTAGTGAATTAAACGTGATTATAAAAACTTATTATCTCACTAAAATATGGCAATAACCATCGGTAGTTATTGACTTTCTGAAAAGTTTAACGGAAGTTTTCTTTTTTTAGTCTTAAAAAGCATTGACAAAAGCATCAATTTTAGCTCTTAAGGTTGTACTAACTCCTACCAATGGAAGTCTAACCGTATCTCCGCAAATTCCTAATTTACTGAAAACTGCCTTGATTCCGGCAGGGTTTCCTTCGGCAAAAATATAGTCGATCGCCGGGGCAATTTTATAGTGAATTTTATAGGCATCGTCGGCTTTTTTATTCAGCCCCAAATGCACCATCTCTGAAAATTCCTTCGGAAAGCCTTCTCCAATCACCGATATTACTCCCGCCCCACCCGCTAAAATCATGGGTAGCGTAATCATATCGTCTCCAGAAATTACCAGAAAGTCCTTCGGACATCCCGCAATAAGTCGCATGGCTTGCACCATATCGCCGGCTGCTTCTTTAATTGCCACTATGCTATCAAAATCGTGCGCCAGCCTAATCACAGTCTCCGGGAGCATGTTAGATGCCGTACGACCGGGAACGTTGTACAAAATAATGGGTTTGGGAGCCATTTGTGCGATGGCGGCAAAATGCTGATATATTCCTTCCTGTGTGGGTTTATTGTACATGGGAGAAACCGACAAAATAGCTGTGAAAGCTGTAAGATCCCTGGTTTGCATTTCGTCGATAACCTCTTGAGTGTTATTTCCACCAATTCCGAGAACCAAAGGTACCTTTCCGGCACTGGCTTCAATAATGGTATCTATCACCAATTGTTTTTCTTTCTTGGTGAGTGTAACGCTTTCGGCCGTAGTGCCCAACACAACCAAATAATCAATTCCGTTGTTAATATTAAAATTCACCACACGCTTTAAACCGTCCACATCTACTTCAAAATTTTCGGTAAATGGCGTGATCAAAGCTACTCCGGTTCCAATTAATTCCTTCATCTAAATTTTATTTAATATCTGTAAATACTTTTTTAATTCTTCTCTGAACTCTACAACTTTCTGTGGCTGAATTTCAATAATCAAATCGTACAATCGCGGGTCGGCTTTGGCAACTCCCACTTTAAATTTAGCCTTACTTGCCGAAACCATCAGGTCTAAAAACTCATGTGAACCCTTGTAGAATCCTATTAAAACATCCAGAGGTTCGTCCAGAAATTCCTGCGCATTAAGGTTGTGAATTTCTCCATTCCAGCTAAAATCTTTGTTGTGAATCTGATTTTGCTGCAAAGTGGGTAACTTTTTTCGATACTCCAAAAATGAAAAGACTTTTACATCCTTTCGTTGAATTCCAAGGGCTGCCGAAAAATCATACAACTCTTCAAAATCCTGAAACTCACTTTCATCTACCAAAAAACCCAGCCGTTTAAGCGGTTCATTTATTTGCGAAATGTCCCGCTGCCGAATGTTTTTTTCGGTTTGCTTTTGAAGTGATTTTTGTTTTAACTTTTTGAACATGAGTCCCCTGCGACCTAGGGTGCAAAAATACGTTTTTCGCTTATTTATTTATTGAAGTTTAAGAAATCATTTGTAAAAAATCATCCTCGCTAATAATTGCAACTCCCAAATCGTCCGCCTTGGTTTTCTTACTCGGACCCATATTCTCGCCCGCCACAACATAATTAGTTTTGCTCGAAATAGACCCGGAAACCTTGCCGCCGTTGTCCTCAATTAATTTTTTCAGTTCAGTACGGGAAACCTTGGCAAATACCCCGGAAACCACAAAGATATTACCCTCCAATTTGTTAGTCTGATTGGCAAGTTTTTCGGCTGAAATCTCCAGCTGAACCCCGTATTGCTTAAGTCGTTCAATGATTAATCTGTTTTTTTCTTCTGAAAAGAAAGCAACCACACTTTGTGCAATTCTCTCCCCAATTTCATCTACCGAAACCAATTCTTCCACCGAAGCATTTGCCACGGCATCGATGGTTTTAAAATGTTTGGCTAATTTTTTAGCCACTGTCTCGCCAACATATCGAATTCCCAACGCAAACAAAACTCTCTCAAAAGGAATTTGCTTGGAGGCTTCAATCCCCAGCACCAGATTTTCGGCACTTTTTTGAGCCATGCGTTCCAACGGAATTACTAATTCGGCAGTAACATCGTACAAATCGGCATAATTTGTTATCAAACCATTTTTCACCAAAAGCGCCACGGTTTCACCTCCCAGCCCTTCAATATCCATGGCTTTTCGGGAAATGTAGTGTTGTATCCGACCAATAATTTGTGGGGGACAACCCATATCATTGGGACAATAATGCTGGGCTTCTCCTTCGGCGCGAACTAAAGGAGTACTACATTCGGGACAATGCGTTATATAATTTGTGGGTTCCGAATTGGGGTTGCGATATTTCATATCGACCGCAATGATTTTCGGAATTATTTCTCCTCCTTTTTCTACAAAAACGGTATCACCTTCACGAATATCCAACTTCGCAATTTGATCGGCATTGTGCAAAGAAGCACGTTTCACAATTGTTCCGGCGAGTTCTACCGGCTGCAAATTGGCCACAGGAGTAATCGCGCCGGTGCGTCCCACCTGATAGGTAATTTCATTTAAAATAGTAGAAACCTGTTCGGCTTTGAATTTATATGCCATGGCCCAGCGGGGAGATTTGGCGGTATACCCCAACTCTTCCTGTTGCTGAAGATTGTTCACTTTTATCACCACTCCGTCGGTTTCGTAAGGTAAATCATGACGATGTACATCCCAATACGCAATGAATGCAAACACTTCTTCAATATTTTTGGCCAGTTTTGCAGCTTCAGGGACTTTAAATCCCCATTGTCGGGCTTTTTCCAGACTTTCAAACTGCGTTGCAATAGGCAGCCGCTCTCCCTTCAAACTATACAATAAACACTCCAAGGGACGCTTTGCCACTTCACTGCTGTCTTGTAATTTTAAACTTCCTGAAGCAGTATTTCTGGGATTGCGATAGGGTTCTTCGCCTATGTCAATGCGTTCGGCGTTCATCTTTTCGAAGCCTGCAAAGGGTAATACAATTTCACCTCTAATTTCGAACAAAGGCGGGTAATCGCCTTTTAATTGCAGAGGCACCGACTTAATTGTTTTCACATTGGTGGTTACATTGTCGCCTTTAAATCCGTCGCCACGTGTTACTGCACGCAGCAATCTTCCGTTTTCGTAGGTGAGGCTCATGGAAGCACCGTCGTATTTTAGTTCGCAAGTATATTCCACCAAGCCATCTACTTGTTTTTTGATGCGCTTTTCCCAGTCTTCTATATCTTCTTTCGAATAGGAATTATCCAACGAGTACATGCGGTAGGTATGTGCTACTGTTTCAAAGTTTTTGGTTACTTCCCCTCCTACCCGAAGGGTTGGTGAATTAGGGTCGTACAACTCGGGGTGAGCCGCTTCTAACTGCTGTAATTCCTTCAGCTTTAGATCAAAATCGAAGTCGGATATCGTAGGATTATCCAACACATAATAGTTGTAATTGTGATCTCTAAGTTCTTCGCGAAGTATTTGTATTTTTTGTTCGGCATTCATACAACAAATATAAAATTCATTCTTAAAATGTACGGTGCTTCCGTGGACAGTTTATAAACAAAAAAAACCGCCTCGTGAGGGCGGTCTTTTCAAATTATAAAATAAAAATTTACTCTTTGATAAATCGTTTTGTCACTGCCAAACCTTCAGAAACAAATCGTACAAAGTACATTCCTGAAGCTAAGTTGGACACGTCGATTGTTAAATTATCCGAATCAGGATCGATTGTTTTAATAACGGTTCCGAGTGATGAAAACACTATAATCTCATCAAATTTCATATCCAGCATTTCGATTGTTAAATTAGATGTTGTTGGGTTTGGGTGTAATTTTATGGCCTCACTTGCATTTTCAGCAAACGACTTTACAACATCTCTATTGGCGGGTTCATTTGATCCAGCCAATGCATTATCACCGGTTATAATTACCTGATCGAACCAAAGTTGATCGTTATTGGATGTTCCGGCATTTCTAAATCTTATTCGGTTATTTGAATTAAAACTATAGGAACCGGAGTTTAACGTGATGTTTCCATTAAAAAATGTCCCATTGGTGAAATGAGTTCCACTTATGTATTGACCAATAGTCTGGTAGGAAGTTCCGTCAAAAAATTCAACAAAAAAGGATTTTCCATTTTCCATTCCACTTGAATTTGTGTGAAATTCTATTGAAACCTGAGTGTTTCCAGAAAGATTCAAGCTAGGCGAAACTGCATTTGACGTTGAAGAACCATCTCTAAGACGAATCGAATAGGAACCTTCATACGAGTTTGAAGATTGCTGTCTGGCACAATCGTTACCTCCATCTATCCATCCATCTAATCCGGTTTCAAAATAGTAGGCAGCAATTTCTCCGGGGTTCCCACCACCTCCTGCTATGGTCGTAAATGTTGTATTTGCACTTCCTGAAGTGTTGCCCGCAGCATCCTGTGCATTTACCGAAGCACTATATTGAGTTAAGGGAGCAAGTCCGCTAACATTAAAGCTAGTAGTAGCAGAGGTTCCTACGACACTTCCATTAATTGATATATTATAGTGATCTACACCTACGTTATCTGTAGAAGCGTTCCATGATAATGTAGCTCCCGAGGCAGTGATGTTACTGGCCGTTAAATTAGTTGGTGTTGAAGGAGGCTGTGTATCGGCCGGTCCGGCTTCAATTTGGAAGACTCCAACTACTCCTTTTCTTCCACTTTTATAATATTCATTTATAAACCAAAAAGTACTATCATCAGACGGGTCCACATCTATCTTACTATAGTCACCATAACGTGTTCCCGGAATTTTTCCGGTTCCGTTAGAAATAAGCTCTTCCGCGCCGGTCATAGTTCCCAGCGGATCTGTGCTTAATCTTCCTGTAAAATAAGAACTTATATAAACGGTTGATGGTGTTGTTGGTCCTGACATAGAAGTATAACCCATTCCAATATTTCCTTGGCCGTCCATTGCCAAACTTGCATGCCATGCATGTCTTCCATCGGGAGCTGTATAGGTTCCTTCCTGATACAAAGACCAGGGCTGATTATCACTGCTTTGACGGAATTCATACCAACGTATTCCGGCGAGTTCTTCAGAACTAGCGTCTGTATCGACTACAAAATTAAACACGGCCGAATTATGAGTGGCAAATTTTCTGAATTGCGCTTGATTCATAATGGTTGCTTGTAGGGCGTCCACATTTATGGGTCTTCCACTGCCAGGCTGTCTTAAATTGGAAAAACTTCCATTGTCAAAGACACTTATAAAGGGAGTAGTAGTAATTTGTTGGGCCGACGATATTGTCGAATTGGATGTATTTGCCCAATCTACATTGATTGTCCATAGCTTAATATGATCTGTAGTTACTCCATTCCACGCATTGTCCTGCATGTAAATCACTGTGGCACCCCCAGCTGCTGGTAAATTGTCATCTGTAACGTTTAATACTTGCGGACTAAAAAATCCACTTGTAACAAGTCCAGGGAGATTAAATCCTTGAATTTTCGCACTTGGACTTCCCGCTAACATTGCAGATCGTTCCAATGCCCATACTTTGTTTGAGCCGCTAGTGTTTTCAGTAATATAATAGCCATCACTCCAAACCGAAAGCTTTTGATAATCTTGAATTGCAGCGATATTATAAACATACCAACCGGCTGTTAAGGGATTTGGTCCATCCGACACAGCTATTTGAGCGCCACTTCCTAAAAAAGTAAGCACCCATCTGTCGGCTGCATTATCGTAAGAAGCTGTTAAATCGCAACAACCGCCCGATGGAAAAATTGCAGGATTGGGAGATGTTTGCCCTAATAATTGATTACCCGATTTATCATAAATAGCAAATCCGGTATTAAAAACCACCATAACATGATTTGGTCCCACTGCTAGTGATGGATCGGTAGGCTGAGAACCCGAAGTATACGCATCAAAAACGAGACTTGCAGGTGCCATACGAACGCTTTGTTCCATTTCGTTTCGGTTTCGAACAAAAAAATCATTTTCGGTCTGGGGATCTTGACCCGAAACGATTTGATTGGCGATTGACCTTTTATCTTTTGCTTCCTTTTCTGAATTATCAGATGGTGTAAGATCATTAAGTCTTGATAGCATTGGAGTTACATATTCTACCGAGGAGACGGTCCCAGAATATACAGCCTTAGCTACCACATTTTCCTGCGCATGAATTGTCCATGAAAACACGGCCAAAAACATAATAATAAGTAGTTTTTTAGTTATCATTTTTATTAAGTTAGATGTTAATAGTTGTTCAATGTACAATTTAAAATAAATGAAACCCCAGATGCAGTTTACTTTTCGATGAAATACAATAAGGCTTCAAAATTGAAACTTATTTTTATTGCAAATAGATCGCTATTAAAGAACTAACGTAACTATAGTATATACGGAGTACTCAATGATCACGACTCATTACTCGTGTGATCATGTATTAAATTTATTAGATTCTTGTTATAAGTATTGAAGTTTACGTACGGTCTTCATTTAACCAATTAGGAATGTTGGGAGCTTTAAAGTCGGTCATTTTTTGAAGTAATCCGGATACCGTATTATCCACCTGTAGCAATTCATAATTTTCCATGGATACAAATCCTTTTCGCACCATGGTTTCCAGTAGTTGTAACAAATCGTTGTAAAAACCGTTGCAATTTAATAACCCAATTGGTTTGGTATGCAGCCCCAATTGCAACCAGGTTAGCATCTCAAAAAGTTCTTCCAGAGTACCAATTCCGCCGGGCAAGGCAATAAATCCGTCACACAATTCGTGCATCTTCAATTTGCGTTCGTGCATGTTTTTTGTAGTGATAAGTTTTGTAAGTCCTAAGTGGACGACTTCCTTTTTCTTTAAAAACCCCGGAATTACTCCAATTACATTACCGTTTCCTTCAAGAACGGACTTTGCCAGCGTCCCCATCACTCCAATTTTAGCAGCCCCATATACCAGGGTGATGTTCTCCCGTGCGAAAAGAGTGCCGAGTGATATCGCCATATCGGTAATTTTCTGGTCATTTCCGTCACTGCTTCCGCAGAAAACACATATTTTATTAAGTTTAGGCATTGAGTGTAGCTTTAATCATACGATACTTTTCAAAAATGTCTTTTTTCAATTCAACTTCTACAAAACCTTCCAGCTTCAAAAGTGACATCATTTCCTCACTAAGATACTCATTAATCTCCAAGAAAAGGAATCCTTTGGGCCTTAAAGACTTTTTTGCAAAGCGTGCAATATGGCGGTAAAAAAGTAAAGGGTCTTCATTAGGTACATATAAGGCCGTTTTAGGCTCGTATTGTAAAACATTGGGTTGCATTTCCCCCTTTTCAAGTTCACGTACATACGGCGGATTGGAAACTATAAAGTCATATTTGTGTGCTTCGTTTGTTGCTTGCAGTATGTCCCGCTGAAAAAAATCTACTTCAACCTGATTGTCAAAAGCGTTTTGCTGCGCCGTTTGAAGTGCTTCTGAAGAAATATCCAATGCCGAAATAGTGCTTTCCGGCAGGTGTTTAGCCAAAGCTATTGCAATGCATCCCGAACCCGTTCCAATATCCAAAATGGATTTTGGTTTCAGTTTTTGAGTTTCAACGGTAGCCAGAATCCATGCAACCAATTCTTCAGTTTCCGGGCGTGGAATTAGGGTATTCTTATTTACCTTGAAAACCATTCCGTAAAATTCGGTTTCCCCCAGAATGTATTGAACGGGTTCATGATTCTTGAGGCGATGTATTGCTTCGGAAAACTTCAAATTGGCTTCTTCGGAAACTGTTTTTGTCCCTTCCAAAGCAATTTCTAACCGGGTTAATTTCAGAAAAGCTTCCGATAATAAGACAAAAAAAGACTGTAGCTCCTCTTCGGAGTATAGTCCCGAAAGTTTTTGTAGAAAATCGTTTTTTAAGTCTGAAATAGTCAATGACTGGATGGTTAGATTTTTAAATTGTTGGATTGTTAGACCCGCCCGAACAAGTTCGGTACGGGCAGGTTGTTGGATTCTAGTTATAGTGTTTTAATCATATGAACCCCGCAGGCATAATGTCCCGTATCACCCATTGCGCCTTCCAAATATTCGAAACCGTACTTTTTATATAATTTCTGTGCAGCTTCCATATAGGACATCGTTTCTAAATAACAATGTTCGTAGCCCAAATCCTGCGCCGCTTGTAAGCAGGTATCGATCATCTTGGTTCCCATTCCCCTGCCTCGAGCCTCAGGAAGAAAGTACATTTTTTGCAATTCGCATACTTTCCCGTCGTAATTAGCAAGTTGGGCTACGCCGCCACCACCAATTAGCCTGCCGTTTTCTTCCAAAACAAAATAAGCAGCACCCGGTACATCGTAATTTTCGTACATGGCATTTAGGGATACATCGGCATAGGCAGAACCTATTTTCGGCACTCCGAAATCTTCCAAAACAGAGCGGATAATTTTGGCAATTTGCACATTATCCTTTTTTTCAATGGGTCTAATTATTGGGCTGCTCATCTAACTATTTACTTGTATTTTTGCGATGCGAAACGAAAATTCAGAAATTAAATTATTTCTTTGTAAAGGTAGAATTTTAAATTCTGAAATTGCAACTAACATATCAACAACTGTTCAAAAAAAAGCTTTGCAAAAAGGAACATAACTGACGTTTGAATCTACACGAAAAATATATGAAACGCTGCCTGCAATTGGCTGCTAACGGACTTGGAAGTACGTATCCCAATCCGATGGTAGGCTGTGTTGTGGTTTATGACAATCAAATTATTGGCGAAGGCTGGCATTACAAGGCAGGTTTACCGCACGCCGAGGTAAATGCAATTACAAGTGTTGTAAATAAAGACCTATTGAGGGATGCCGTTTTATACGTTTCTCTGGAGCCTTGCAGTCACTTTGGAAAAACCCCACCTTGTGCCGATTTGATTATTTCCAGTGGTATCAAGCAGGTTGTTATTGGCAGTACCGATCCCAATCCGAAAGTCGCCGGCAGCGGAATAAAAAAATTAATCGCTGCAGGATGCGATGTGGTGGTTGGCGTTTTGGAAGAAGCATGTGATGAGCTAAACAAACGATTTTTTACCTATCATCAACAACACCGCCCTTATATTTTTTTGAAATGGGCACAGACTCAAGATGGATTGATAGCCCCTTCTGAAGCAAATCGTTCTGAAGAAAAGGAACCGGTTTGGATTACAAACAACAATTCAAGACAAAGAGTACATAAAATGCGGGCCGAAGAACAATCCATATTGGTTGGAACAACTACCGTGTTGCGGGATAATCCGAGTTTAACTACGCGTGAATGGACGGGTCCATCCCCTGTTCGCGTTGTATTGGACCGAAACTTACAAATTCCGAAAACCGCTTCAGTTTTTGACGGAAGTACAAAAACCATCGTCCTCACAGAGCAGTCGCATGTCAACAACGAAACTTTATACTACGAGACCATAGATTTTTCCGAAGGGATTTTAAATCAAATTTGTGATGTGCTTTATAAACATAAGATACAATCTGTGATTGTGGAAGGGGGTGCGGAAACGCTTCAAACATTTTTAGATGCCAACTGCTGGGATGAAGCCTTTGTCTTTACGGGAAATGTGAAATTTGGAGAAGGAGTTACAGCTCCGATGATTTCAGGTAGCCTGATTTCAGAAGAAAAAATAGGTAACGATACCTTACAACACTTTAAACCTACACGCCGGTGATTTATTTAGTCCTAAGCATTTTAGCTTCTGTTGTAATTTTTACAGTCTTTAAACTTTTCAGCAGGTACAATGTAAATATCATGCAGGCCATCGTGGTCAATTATGTGGTTGCCTGCACCTGTGGCTTGATAGCTTATAAAAACCCGATACACTTTTCTGAAATCACGACCCTCCCATGGTTTTATTATACTGCTGCTTTAGGGGCTTTGTTTATCACGGTGTTTAACCTTATGGCTATCACCACTCAGCGCAGCGGACTTTCGGTGGTTTCGGTCGCTACCAAAATGAGTTTGGTGATACCTATTGTTTTCGGATTACTTTACTACAAAGAAAGCCTGGGACTTTTAAAATTTGTTGGAATTGTATGTGCTTTGCTCGCAGTTTATCTTGCTTCTATTAAATCGAAGGACGGGCTGGTAATTAAGCGGAGTAATTTAATTTTTCCATTACTGGTTTTTGTGGGAAGCGGGATCATTGATACGAGTATCAAATACCTGGAGAATTCGTTTGTTGCCGAAAATGATGTCCCAATATTTTCAGCTACGGTATTTGGTTCGGCTGCAATTATAGGAATACTTATTCTCGTTTTTCTAGCGCTCCGCGGAAAGCTAAAGCTTCAGCTAAAAAATGTGATAGGGGGAATCGTTTTGGGGATTCCTAATTACTTTTCGGTTTACTTTTTGGTAAAAGCATTGCGAAGCGATTTGCTGGATAGTTCAGGCATATTTACAGTCAACAATGTTGCAATAGTTATGATTTCTACCCTAGTAGGCATTTTACTTTTCAAGGAAAAATTACTTCCAAAAAATTGGATAGGAATTCTGTTAGCGGTGCTCAGTATCTTTTTGGTAACCTTATCCGGACTTTAATGGATATAGAAAAAGACACGTACAAAACTATAACAAAGCCCGGTAAAGAAGTCTTGTTTAAAGACAGGGGGAGTAAGTTTTTTGGGGTTGCCTATCCTGTTACCACCGAAGACCAAATAAAGGAGTATTTAGAAAATCTAAAAAAAGCACATTACAATGCGCGCCATTGGTGTTATGCATGGCAATTGGGAAAAGAGTATGAGAGCTATAGAGCCAATGATGACGGGGAGCCTTCAAACAGTGCGGGAATGCCAATTTACGGTCAGCTGCAGTCGTTCGATGTTACCAACGTGCTGGTTGTGGTAGTGCGTTATTTTGGCGGAACGAAGTTAGGAGTAGGCGGCTTGATTCAGGCGTATAAAACAGCTGCTCAAATGGCATTGGAAGCTTCAAGAATTGTGGAAAGAACGATCGATGAGGAATTTTTATTGAAATTTGACTATCCCGAAATTAATACCGTCATGCGTATTGTAAAAGATGAAAATCTTTTGGTTACTTCTCAAACAATGAATCTGGATTGTGAACTGGTTATTTCTGTTCGAAAAAAGGATTCGGAACGCATTTTTCAACTCTTTGAAAATATCTTTAAGGTGGGCATCAAAAAAATTGAAATTTAGTTTAACTAATCTTCCAGTTTCTTCAACAAATAATCGGGTGCCTTTTGCAACTTCTTAGTAGCACTGTTTACGAATACCAAAGTGGTGGAGGCAGTAATTAAAAGTTGGTCTGCTGCATTGTGGATTTCATAGTCAAACTCAATTTTAAATGTAGGAATTTTCCTTAACTTAGTGGTTATCAGTAATATATCGTCGTAATAAGCAGGAGCCTTATAGTCTATGTTTAAATTTACCACAGGTAAATGTATATTATTCTCCTCCATCCATTTGTAGGAAAACCCCAATTCACGCAGCCATTCAGTTCTTCCCTGTTCTAAAAATTGAGCGTAATTTCCGTAATAAACTATACCCATTTGATCGGTTTCTCCGTAACGAACTCTTAATTTTGTAAGATTTTTTTTCAAATTTTTAGTATTTAAAGGGGAACTTTTTTTGTAGCTTTGAAGTAGGTACAGTATGCGAAAAAAAAAACTACAAATTCAATACCCTTTCTATTTTTTTTTTCAGTTATTTGTTCACATATTTGCAATGTTAATAAAATGTTAGAGGAAACACTTTTTCTCCATTTTTATTAGTATCATTTAACTAACTAATACTTCAAAATTCTCTTATGAGCAAAACTGCGGAATCGGTTTGGAAAAATTGTTTGTCCTTTATAGAAGATAACATCACTTCGCAAGCATATAAAACCTGGTTCGAGCCTATCAAAGCAGTAAAACTTACAGATAATGCTCTTAGTATTCAAGTTCCCAGCAAGTTTTTTTACGAATGGTTGGAAGAACATTATGTGAAATTATTGAAGGTTGCCCTTACCAAAGAATTAGGTACTACAGCAAAATTAGTGTACGTTATCAAAATGGAAAATACCTACGGTAACAAACAACCCTTTACCGAGAAAATTCCGAGTTCGAATAGAAGTCAGGTGCAATCTCAAGAGGTTGATGTACCGTTAAAAAATAAAAGTCCGGAGCTTAAAAATCCCTTTGTCATTCCCGGAATACGGAATGTAAAAATAGAATCACAGCTCAACCCCAATTACAATTTCGACAACTTTCTGGAAGGCGAGTCCAATCGCTTGGCACGATCTGCAGGAATGGCCGTTGCCAATAAACCCGGAGGTACATCTTTTAATCCACTGTTGGTTTTTGGAGGTGTTGGATTGGGGAAAACACATTTGGCGCACGCCATTGGTGTTGAAATAAAAGATAAATATCCCGAAAAAACAGTTTTATATATTTCTGCCGAAAAATTTACGCAACAGTATATCGAATCGGTTAAAAAGAACAATCGGAATGACTTTATACACTTCTATCAAATAATAGACGTACTTATTGTGGACGATATCCAACTGCTTTCGGGAAAGGCAGGAACTCAGGATGTCTTCTTTCATATTTTTAATCATTTACACCAAAACGGGAAGCAGGTTATCCTAACGAGTGACAAAGCTCCTGTTGATATGATAGATATTGAGCAACGCCTATTATCTCGTTTTAAATGGGGACTTTCGGCCGAATTGAATCACCCCGATTACGATACGCGTGTTGCTATTATTAAAAATAAATTATATCGGGACGGTGTCGAAATGCCCGAAGATATCGTAGAGTTTTTAGCAAACAATATCAAAACAAATATACGTGAGTTGGAAGGTGCTATTATTTCATTAATTGCCCATTCCTCCTTCAACAAAAGAGAAATCACTATCGATCTTGCCAAAAAGATCGTAGACAATTACGTAAAGCATACAAAACGTGAGGTGTCTATCGATTACATTCAGAAGGTAGTGAGTGAATACTTCCAGATGGATGTAGACACATTGCAGTCGAAAACCAGAAAGCGCCATATTGTGCAAGCCAGGCAATTGGCCATGTTTTTCGCCAAAAAATTGACCAAGGCTTCCTTGGCTTCTATCGGGTCACAGATTGGGCAACGCGACCACGCAACCGTGCTGCATGCTTGTAAAACAGTAGATAATCTGTCAAGTACCGATAAACAATTCAGGAAATACGTAGAGGATCTCAATAAAAAACTGACCCTATAATTTCCTTTTACCGTATATTTTCTTCAAGATTTACTTTTCATGAAAACTAAAGTTTTAATGGTTTGCCTCGGAAATATTTGCAGGTCGCCATTGGCCGAAGGTATTTTAAAATCGAAGGTAGATTCGAATAAAGTGGAAGTAGCCTCCGCCGGTACAGGTGGTTGGCATGTGGGAGAACTCCCCGATCCCCGTAGCATTTCAATTGCAAAAAAACACGGTTTGGATATTACAGACCAGCGCGGTAAAAAATTTTCTACCTACGATTTCGAAATCTACGATCATATTTTTGTGATGGACAACTCGAATTTTAGGGATGTGATTCAATTGGCTCAAAACGAAACTGAAAAACAAAAAGTACAGCTCATACTCGATGAAATTTTTCCGGGTGAGAATGTGGATGTCCCCGACCCCTACTACGGAGGAGACTTCGGCTTTGAAAATGTCTTCCAGATGTTAAACGATGCCTGTGAGAAAATAGCTCAGCGGTTATAGTTTTATTATTGAGGGGTTTTCAGTACCTTAGTAGTTACCAAAAAAATGCCATGAAAAAATATATCCCTTACCTAGTATGCCTGTTCTTTATTGCTACTCTTCAATCCCAGACAGTTGAGCTTAATCTTTTTGCAAACGGATTTAACTCTCCCGTCGATTTGCAAAATGCCGGTGATGAACGTCTATTTGTAGTAGAACAAGGAGGACGAATTAAGATTTTAAATCCCGACGGAACCACCAACCCTACTCTTTTTTTAGATATCTCAATCTTGGTTTCCAACGGAAGTGAACAAGGACTGTTGGGCTTGGCCTTTCATCCCAATTATGCCAACAACGGTTATTTCTATGTGAATTATACAAAAACAAATGGAGATACGCGTATCGCCAGATATTCGGTAGATCCGGCAGATCCTGATATCGCATTATCAGGCTCCGAACTAACTATAATCGATTATGAACAGCCTTTCAGCAATCACAATGGAGGTGGTATTGCCTTTGGTCCCGACGGCTATTTATACATCGCCAGCGGTGATGGAGGAAGCGGAGGTGATCCCGGAAACAGAGCACAAAACACCACATTGCTGTTGGGAAAATTATTGCGTCTCGATGTTGATAATCCTGAAGCTCCAAACAATTACGGTATTCCGGCCGACAATCCTTTTGAAGGAAGTATTAATGATGCCGAAGAAATTTGGGCCTATGGATTGCGAAATCCATGGCGATTTTCATTTGACAGTCTCAACGGTGATATATGGATTGGAGATGTGGGTCAGGGAGATGTTGAAGAAATAGATCATGCCGGTTTAACTGAGGCGGGTCTCAATTACGGATGGCGATGCTATGAAGGCTCTGTTCCTTACAACACCGCAGGATGTCCGGATCCTGGTTTACTAACCTTTCCTGTTACCGAATATTCATCCGGAACCGGAAGCGGCAACTGCTCGGTGACCGGCGGACGAGTTAATAGAAGTCCGGACTGGCCGGACGAATATGGAATTTACTATTTTGCAGATGTGTGTAGCGGAAGGATTTTTACCTATGATCTGGCAACAGATAATTTGATAAATCACGGGAGCTTTAACGGTTCCTGGGTGTCATTTGGAGTTGATAGTAATGAACAAATGTATATTGTGGACATTGGTGGCAGCATTTATAAAGTGGATGGAACAACAGTAATAATAGGCACAACCGATTTTGACGAAGCATCCATAGTAATGTTTCCCAATCCGGCTACTGATAACGTTACCTTCAGTACAGCGGAAGATAAAATTATTTCTATTGAAATTATGGATTTGAAAGGAAGTGTTCTTTATTCTGAAAATAATAGCAATACTTCAGAAAAAAATATTTCAACCTCGGGATACTCTCCGGGAATATATTTGGTAAAAGTTACCACCGAAAGCGGTGCGTTGAGCATTAAGAAATTGGTGATCAATTAATGTGTTTCAATGAAGCTTAAAAAGGGTAATCTCTATCTAATACCTTGTACGCTCGGTGACACTTCTCCATTTGAAGTA
Organism: Ulvibacter sp. MAR_2010_11; assembly: GCF_002813135.1. Taxonomy (NCBI): domain Bacteria; kingdom Pseudomonadati; phylum Bacteroidota; class Flavobacteriia; order Flavobacteriales; family Flavobacteriaceae; genus Ulvibacter; species Ulvibacter sp. MAR_2010_11. Next base: position 29,318 of record NZ_PHTY01000001.1, read on the forward strand.
CTGCCATTATTGGTAATAAAGGCGGTGGAACATATAGACCATTATATTGTTGAGCATGAAAAAAGTGCCAGACATTTTATAAAAAGTATTGTTCCGAAAAAGTCGCAACCCGGTTTACATTTTCAGCTTATAAATAAATTCACCAATACGGAAGAAATTCCGGCCATGTTAAGCCCCTGCTTCGAAGGCTATGATGTGGGCGTGATATCGGACGCGGGATGTCCCGGTATTGCCGATCCCGGAGCATCCGTAGTGGAACAGGCACACTTAAATGGTATTAAAGTTGTACCATTGGTTGGACCTTCATCCATTTTAATGGCCATGATGGCCAGCGGATTTAACGGGCAGAATTTTGCATTCAACGGTTATCTTCCTATTGATAAACGGGACAGGAAGGACGAAATAAAACGATTGGAAAAACTATCCTCGGAAAGTAATCAATCTCAGCTTTTTATTGAAACTCCCTACCGAAACAATCAGATGTTGGAAAGTCTAACAGCGGTATTGCATGACGACACAAGACTGTGTATTGCCTGTGATATAACGTTGCCAACTGAATTTATAAAAACAACAACCATTGCCCTCTGGAAAAAAATAAAGGTGGATCTTAATAAAAGACCCACCTTGTTTATTATTCAGAAATAAAATTTTTTATATCGCCCTGGCTTTTTTGTTTGCCTTTATAAAGGAGGTATCGTATCCCGAAAATTTCTTAAGATAATAGCGTATTGAAGTGCCATTTGCATCGGCAAAACCTTCAGCGCCTTCACTTCTCAAGAATTTTTTCACATTACCGGCGCCTGCTAAATGAGCAGCAGCCAAAATTCCCGATTCGGTAATATATACACCACCAATTGTACGACCTTTATATCGCTTAATATCCTTGCGCAAGATCCATTTGTTGCGAGAAGTATAGGCTTCAAAAGCCTTTTCCTGCATATAGGTGTCTTCAAGAAAATTTTCCGAATTTTTAATCCCTATCATTTGCAAAGTTGCTTTTGCAAACTGATACTTACCCATATAACCAAATTGGTTTATGATAGCATAATCACCTCTCGATTCTTTAAAGCCCAGAGCTTCCTTAAAACCCACATAAGTTTTTCCTAAAAATAAGTTGTAGGAAACAGGTGATGTTCTCAATTCAATAAGATCAAATTCATTGGGAACATTAAAGCAAAGTTCCATGCCATTTAATCTGTAATGAGAAAGGTCCATTCGTTTGTTAAACGAGAAACCTGTTGCAACAAAAAACGCAACGAGCAGTAAAACGGTAACGCGTAAATGACTTTGTTTCATTATTTTACAAAATTTCGGGGTAATTTCTTACACCTTAGATTTTAGCCTGCAAAAGTACGGCTTTTTTTAAAGATTAACTACCCAAGTAGTTAAATATTGTTAAAACGTCAATAAATTGGGTTAATATTCTAATTTCTTTAACAATTTGTTAATACAATTTACAAAAAAAGCTGTCTGTTTTTCAAAAGGAAGTAGGGAGTAATTAACAAAATTTTTAAAGTATAAAATTGCTGAAGATTTGTGAAAAGGTGAGATAAATGGAAGTCAGAACCCACCCGAAAGAAAAGTCACTTATAATTTTGTTGAAAACCTATTGCAATATAATCGTTGACAATGAGGTATTTATTATCTATTCACCCCGTTGGCATTTACCCATCGCACATATTCGGCTTTGTTTACATTGTGTTGGGCATACGTTTTAGCGAATTTATGATATCCAAAGTTGGTAACATCGGCTACAAAATAATAATAATCGTGTTTTTCGTAATTAAGTACACCATCTATGGAAGTGATATCGGGCATTGCAATGGGACCGGGTGGTACTCCCGGATATTTATAGGTGTTGTAGGGTGAGTCAATTTCCAAATCGACATACAAAACACGTTTTATAATCTGATCAAAGTCTTTTTCTGCTCTCTTTTTGGCATATATAACTGTAGGGTCGGCTTGTAGGAGCATTCCCGTTTTTAGTCTGTTGATATAAACACCGGCAACACGAGGGCGTTCCTCAACCTTGGCAGTTTCCTTTTGAACAATGGCTGCCAAGGACAACACCTGATCTTTGGTGAGATTAATAGCCTTTGCTTTTTGTAACCGTTCTTCGGTCCAGAACGCGTTGTATTCTGTACGCAAACGATTGCGAAATCCTTCGGCTGAAGTATTCCAATAAAACTCATAGGTGTTGGGAATATACATCCCCAATGCGGTATGCTCATTGAAACCGGTATCCTTCAGAAAGGTTGTATCCCGCATGGCTTCAAGTAAAGAAATACTATCAGCTTCTATCTGATTGGCAATTTGACCCGCCAGATTTTCTAAGCGTTCCTGATTGTTAAACTTCACCTTTATAGGAATGTTCTTGGATCGTAAGGTATTTACAATATCGTTATTGTTCATTCCCTTGGTGATGATAAAATGCCCCGGTTTTATATTGGCCGGATAACCTTTTCTATTTGCAACCGCTTCAAAAGTAATTGGGTTGTCTATTAAGGGGCGTAATTCGTCTATCACATCACTAAAGCGAGAACCCGTGGCTATATAAACATGTGCCTCTTCATTATTAAAACCTGTATTTGAGACAAATACACTACTGTATACAAAGTAGGCGAAGGCAGCCATGGCAACCAATCCCAGCAGTACAATTCCCCAAATAATTTTTTTTAAATACATGCGATTGCGATTTACGATTTACGATTTACGATTTACGATTTACGATTTACGATTTACGATTTACGATTTACGATTTACGATTTACGAAAAAAGTAAAAGTTAACACTTAACCGGTAAGAATATCATTCTTTTTTATCAATTTCTTTTAACGAAGTAATTGAAAAAGCAGTTCGTTTTTGTAGGATCCTTCCGAAAGAATCCAGTCTTTTTTTACGCCGGATTGTACAAAGCCTGCCTTTTCAAACAACACGATACTTCCTTTATTATCTTCCGTAATATTGGCATAGACCTGGTGCATATTTAAATGCGTAAAGCAATAATTACAGATAAGCTGCAACGCTTCGCACGCAAAACCTTTTCGTCTGTTTTCTTCTCCAAATACAACTATTCCCACTCCTACCTTATTGTGTTTAGGGTCAAAATCGAACAAATCGACAAACCCTAACGGACGTTCTGATGCTGTCATACAAATTGCCAATCGCAATTGTTTTACTTCATAAATATCACGATGAGCATTCTCCAGATACTGTTTTAAAACGAATTTTGAATACGGAGTTGTTGTGTTACTAACTTCCCAGACCTCTTCGTCGTTCTCCAAAATATACAGGAAATCTAAATCGGTTGGCTCCAACGCACGTAGTATAATCTTTTTTCCGGTTAATGTTTTCATGACCAGGTTCCTTTATAAACCTGTACTGCCGGTCCTATTAAATATATATTTTCGTATCCCGAGGAGGTCTTGGTAAATGTTACGGTAAGGATTCCACCCGGTGTCTGCAATTGTACCTTATTTGCTGAAGCTATACCTGTTTCAAACAATGCAATTGCCACGGCAGTAACTCCTGTCCCACAGGATAGCGTTTCATCTTCCACGCCTCTTTCGTAAGTACGTACGGCGAAAATGTCATCTTTAATGGCTTCCACAAAATTTACGTTGGCTCCTTCTTTTCCGTAGAGATCATTCCGCAGTCTTCTTCCTTCAGAAAAAACATTGAAAGTATCTAAATTACTGACAATTTGTACATGGTGCGGAGATCCTGTATCGAGAAAAGTATAACCATCGGCAACAGAAACAAAGGGAACATTGTTCATTTTAAGCGATACAATGTCATTATCAATAGTCGCTTCATGCATTCCATCTACTGCTTCAAAAACTGCCTTCTTATCAATAATATTTAGATATTTTGCAAAATGCGTAATACAGCGTCCACCATTCCCACACATGGAACTTGGGTTGCCATCGGCGTTGTAATATACCATTGTAAAATGAGCCGTAGGATGCTTTTCCAGCAGGATAAGGCCATCTGCTCCTATGCCAAATTTGCGGTCGCAAAGCTGTGCCACCAATTTGGTATTATTTTTGGGGAATACTTGCAGACGATTATCGAGTATGACAAAGTCATTCCCGGTTCCTTGATATTTAAAAAAGCCGAACTCCATGTAGGCAAAGGTATGAAAAGCCGCGGCTAGTTTCGTTTTTTTAAGGTTGTTAAAAGCACGTTAAATATGAAATATTCATAAAATAGAATCGTCTATTAATAAGTTAAGTAATGTATAATGTAAAGTAATATTAAGATGAAACAAACACTTCGATTATTTATGGTCGCCGCTCTCGCCGGCATTTTAACATTGGGAGGTTATAAACTTTTTGTTGAATCAAATGACGTTTCAATAATTTCTGAAACAGAAACCCCATCGTTTATCCCCGTTAATTATTCGAATAATGCTATGTCCTCTGCCGGTATCGATTTTACAGAAGCTGCCGAAAAAACAGTGAATGCGGTTGTTCACGTAAAAAACAAAACTATTACCACCCAGCCCAGAAGTATGATGGAATATTTTAGCGGAAGAGGTGTTCCCAGAGAGATGGTGGGCTCGGGAAGTGGCGTAATTATCTCCGCCGATGGATATATTGTAACCAACAATCATGTGATTGCCAATGCTTCGGAGTTGTCTGTCACCCTCAATAATAATAAAACCTACAGTGCCGAATTGGTGGGAACCGATCCAAAAACCGATATCGCTTTAATTAAGTTGAAGAGCAATGAAGAGTTTCCTTATGTACCTTTCGGGAATTCCAATGATGTAAAATTAGGCGAATGGGTACTGGCCGTAGGGAATCCTTTTAATTTAACTTCAACAGTAACTGCCGGAATTATTAGTGCCAAAGCTCGCGATTTAAATGAATTTGACGGCAATCCGCAATCCTTTATACAAACCGATGCGGCGGTAAACCGTGGTAACAGCGGAGGTGCCCTGGTTAATACCCGGGGAGAATTAATTGGGATTAATACAGCCATTACTTCCGAAACCGGATCGTATGTGGGTTACTCCTTTGCTGTGCCGTCTAACAATGCTCGAAAAGTGATTGAAGACATTATGGAATATGGTAATGTACAACGCGGAATTCTGGGTATTACAGGAGGTACTTTAAATTCGGCTGTGGCCAATCAGATAGGTGTAGATGAAACCGAAGGTGTATATGTTGGTGGCGTTGAAAAAGGAAGTGGTGCCGAAAAAGGAGGTCTTAAGGAAGGAGATATTATCACAGAATTGGATGGATATAAGGTGAGTAAATTCTCCGATCTTTCGGGCTATTTAGGATCCAAGCGCCCTAACGATGTGGTCGATGTTACCGTATTGCGAAATGGAAAGGTAAAACACATTCCTGTAACCCTAATTAAGTTGGAAACATTGGAAATTGACGATTTAGGCCTGGAAGTAAAAAATGCAAACGCTTCCGAGTTAAATAATCGTGGCCTTTCAAACGGAGTTATTGTAACCCGACCCATTACCCGTGAAATGTCACAGTACAACCTAACCGGGACTGTAATTACCAAAATAAACGATGAAAACGTAAACAATATAGACGATGTACGGCGCATTATTAGTAATAGGGATTACAACTCCCCTATTAAAATGACCTTTGTGGATAATCAAGGACAATTAAACTCGTTCATCTTCAGGTAGTCTGTTTCTTTCTGAAGAAGATACCCCTCTTTAAATCAATTTTATAGAGGGGTATTTATTTTTACAAATATGCTTCAGTAGGATACAGGAAATAGTTACTTTTGCAAAAAATTTTAACCCCTTTAAACCACACAACTATGAGTTTTGATGACGTTTATGAAAAAGAACTGTCTTTTCAAACCGACCGCCGAAAAGCAACCGTAGAATTTATTAAGATTGTTAGTGACCTATGGTACGACAAATCCATCGAATTGGTGCTTTTCAGAAATCAATTAATTGATAGAAACGTAAGTGAAATTTTAAACCTTCACGAATATGCCGGCGAATTTGTACAAAAGCCCATTTCTATCTTCGATTCTGTAGAAATCGCGCAAGCAATCAAGACTCTGGATTTACCTCCTGCAAAGCTGGACATAGGTAAATTAACCTTTGAGTATCATTTGGAAGACAACCGATACCCTGATGCTATCGCCTTTGTGAGTGATAAATTAAAAGATGCAAAGCAAACCAATAACATTACACCAAAAGACGTGGTTTTATATGGTTTTGGGCGTATTGGTCGTTTGCTGGCAAGAGAATTAATGACCCGTACCGGACAAGGGAATCAGATGCGATTACGCGCTATAGTTACTCGTGGGCCTATTGATCAAACAATATTAGAAAAAAGAGCTTCTTTGCTTCAGTACGATTCGGTTCACGGAGATTTCCCGGGAACTGTGCGTACCGATTTAGAAAATAAAGCCTTAATAATTAACGGGACTACAGTTCATATCATTTCGGCAGATAAGCCTGAAGACATCGATTACACCGAATACGGAATTGATGATGCCTTAATTATTGACAACACAGGTGCTTTTAGAGATCACGAAGCCTTGAGCAGGCATTTGGTAGCCAAAGGTGCTTCCAAAGTATTGTTAACTGCTCCCGGAAAAGGAGTGCCTAACATTGTGCATGGTGTAAATCATAAGGAGCACAACCCGGACAAGGTAGATATCTTTTCGGCCGCATCCTGTACCACCAATGCCATCACGCCTGTATTAAAAGCGATTGAAGATTCGTTTGGTGTGGTTCAAGGACATTTGGAAACTATCCATGCCTATACCAACGATCAGAACTTGGTCGACAATATGCACAAGAAATACCGCCGTGGACGTGCTGCTGCATTAAACATGGTAATTACCGAAACCGGTGCAGGAAGTGCCGTATCTAAGGCATTGCCATCTTTTGAAGGTAAGTTAACATCGAACGCTATTCGGGTTCCTGTTCCCAACGGATCTTTGGCAATCTTAAAACTGGAACTGGAGGCGAAAACTTCTATCGACGGGATTAATTCGGTGATGAAGAAATACGCTTTGGAAGGGGATTTGGTCGAGCAGATTAAATATTCTTTAAACAACGAATTGGTATCAAGTGATATTGTAGGGTCTTCGGCTCCTTCTATCTACGACAGCAATGCAACCATCGTTGCCAATGACGGGAAAAATGTGGTGTTGTATGTTTGGTACGACAACGAATATGGCTACAGCCATCAGGTAATTAGATTGGCGAAGTATATATCGAAGGTAAGAAGATACACGTATTATTAGTAGTTTCTTCAATAACTTAAAAAAAGCCCATTGAAAAAACGATGGGCTTTTTTATTTTAATATCTTACGTACCCAAAAATTAAAAAATAATCTTTATGAAGTCTGCTCTCTTCTATAGTCTTAAATTTTTGACGCTTTTTTTATCAGTAATATTGTTTTCATGCAGTAAAGATTCAGAAACAGAAGTAGTAGTTTCAACTGCCGATCTCAATATTACGATCAATGAGAATCCCATAAATGGTCAAATTATTGGAACTGTAGTAGGATCTACAAATCAAGGCAGTGTTACTTTTTCTATCGTTCAACAAACACCAAGTGAATCTTTCGCAATTGATTCATCTACCGGTGTTGTTTCAGTGCTTAATGCAACTCATTTTGATTTTGAAGTAAATCCATTGATAACCGGTATCATCAAAATTGCTAATGGAGCTATTTCTCAAAATGCAACCATTTCAATTTCATTGAACGATATTAATGAAGATAATGTGTATGAAGGCATCATCCACTTAACAAGTCAAGAAGAAATAGAACAATTTGGCGCAAATAATTATACACATATCACAGGAACTTTGGGTATTGGGGGTTGGTTAAACTCGACATATACAGACATTACAGATCTAAGCCCCTTGAACTCATTGACAGGAGTTGGAAAAAACATAATTATTAGCTACACAAACAATTTAAAATCACTAAATGGACTTGAAAATATTTCTGGTGGAATAAACACCTTATTTATAGATCATAATGATGCGCTTATAGAAATTTCAAGTCTGGAAAATATAACTACTTTAGAGAATCAGTTATATCTTAATTACAATCCAAGTTTAGAAAATGTGGACGGTCTGACGGGGATTGGGTCAGCAAGGCGCGTTACAATTATGCGTAATCATTCATTGCAAAATATAAATGGTCTATCTAGTCTGGAAGACGTATATTCTATAGTAATTGATTCGAACAATGCATTGACAAATATTGATGGATTGGGTAATCTGAATTCATTAGTAGGGGGTATTACAATCAGCGAATGTAGTTCATTGACAAATATCAATGGATTATTTAATCTCCAAACAATTGGGGATCATTTTGCTTTAGCAGAAAACCCACTAATTACCAATGTTGATGTCCTATTAAATATTAATGAATTTATTCAACCCTTCAATATTTTTTTGAATGATTTGATTTCATTGAATAGTCTTGAAGGGATTAGCAACATTTCAACTGTTGAACATCTTAGTATTAACAAAACTCCTGCTTTGACTAATCTTCAAGGTCTAGAAAATATTACTACTGTTAACTATATTTCGATTTCAGCTACAGGTGTTTTGCAATTAACCGAGTTAAATCAAATTAGTACGGTCAGTTTAATGATTATAGTTAACAATCAAGCTTTATTAAATCTTGACGGCCTCTCAAACCTCAATTGGGTATTAGAAAATTTTATTATATCCAGAAATGATGTGATGACCAATATTAATGCGCTTTCCAATCTTAAATCAGCGCGCTATGTACAAATAAGTGATAATACAAGTTTAACAAACTTGAATGGATTTCAAAATCTAACGACCATTGAGAGAGATCTGAATATTACTTCCAATAGTTCATTATCCGATTTTTGCGGTTTAACTACTCTTTTTATTGGAGATGGCTTGGGAGAAGATTACCACTTTCAGCATAACGCATATAATCCTTCTCGACAGGACATCATAGATGGAAACTGCAGTTTATAAATTTTTTTATGAAAATCATCCAAGCCTCCCAAACCCATATCGACAAACTAGTTCCATTGTTTGATGGCTACCGAATTTTTTATAAAAAGCAGTCCAACCTCGAAGCCGCAAAATTGTACTTAGGTGAACGCTTTCAAAAAAATGATTCGGTTATTTTTTTGGCTTTAGATGAAAAAAATAACGGATTGGGGTTTACACAATTATATCCCAGCTATTCTTCTGTTGCCATGCAACGCACTTATATTCTAAATGATTTATTTGTAAGTCCTGAAGCCCGCGGACAGGGAGTTGGTGAAGCATTGATGAACAAAGCAAAAGAGTTTGCTGTTGAAAAAGGCAGTAGAGGATTAACGCTCGAAACAGATCATGACAATCCCGCGCAAAAACTGTATACTCGTCTGGGCTGGAAAAAAGATGTGGCTGTTAATCACTTTACATGGGAGGTATAATTAACGTTAATTCTTGTATTTTTACATTCTAAAATTCGCACTATGGATCACCTTACAAAATTGGAAGAGTTATTGGACCAAGCCAATACCGACATCAAAAATGGTCACTATGACGAAGCGACCAACAAACTTGAAGAAATAATAGGAATAGACCCCAATTTTGGGAAAGCCTATAACCATTTAGGGTATTTGTATGAAGTAAAGTTTAAGGAATACGAAAAGGGTGAAACCCTTTATAAACTTTGCCTAGAAAAGAGTCCGATGTATCCCGCTGTCTATTATAACTATTCTATTTTATTGTCCACACTTGGAAAATATGACGAATTAAAAGAATTGTTGGATCAGGCCATTAATATTCCCGGGATCACAAAATCCACAATGTATAACGAATACGCCATCATGTATGAACAACAAGGCAAGTTGAACGAAGCCATTGATTATTACAAAAAGGCGGCGATGAACACCTTGGATAAAAGTGTTTTGGAACGTGCTAAAGGCTCTATTGAGCGTTGTAAGATGAAACAGGAATTTTTATAATATGCGAATTGATATCATTACCGTTTTGCCCGAATTACTTGCAAGTCCGTTTGAGGCGTCTATCTTAAAACGCGCTATCGAAAAGGGACTCGTGGAAGTACACACCCACAATTTACGAGATTATTCTACGAATAATTACAAGCAAATTGACGACTATCAGTTTGGGGGTGGTGCGGGAATGGTGATGATGATTGAGCCTATCGACAAATGCATTTCTCAATTAAAGGCTGAAAGAGACTACGATGAAATTATATACATGACGCCCGATGGTTCTACATTTTCTCAAGGGATTGCCAATGAGCTATCACTGAAGGAAAATATAATCATACTCTGCGGGCATTATAAAGGCGTGGATCAACGGGTGCGGGATCATTTTATTACCCGGGAAATTTCGGTAGGTGATTTTGTACTAAGTGGTGGCGAATTGGCTGCAGCAGTGGTTTGCGATGCGATTATTAGACTTATTCCCGGAGTGTTGGGAAATGAAACCAGCGCTTTGACCGATAGTTTTCAGGACGATTTACTGGCACCGCCTATTTATACGCGTCCGGCCGAATACAAAGGATGGAAGGTTCCCGAAATTTTACTAAGCGGAAACACTGCAAAAATTGAAGCCTGGCGTGAAAATGAGGCCCATAAGCACACCGAAAAACGTCGCCCCGATTTACTGGATGATTAAGATGCGTTAAAGATAGAGGCGGCATCCTCCCAACTTGCTTGGGAGATACAGCCGAAAGCTTGGTCCTTACATTGTCTAAAGCAATGCAAGGAAACGCTCTAAAAAAAGTAATTAAAAGATTGCATCATAGTAGAAATTGCTTATTTTTGCAACCGATTTAATTCAACCACTGGCGAGATACGTGAATGTTGTTTTAAATAAATCTTTATCAAAGTATCATGGAAGAGTTAATAAAATTTGTACAAGACGAGTTTGTAGCGAGAAAAGAATTTCCAAAATTTGGCGCAGGGGATACCATCACTGTGTATTATGAAATTCGTGAAGGCGAAAAAACCAGAACACAGTTCTTTAGAGGAGTTGTAATTCAGGTTAAAGGAACCGGATCCTCACAGACCTTTACAATTAGAAAAATGTCGGGTACAGTAGGTGTTGAACGTATTTTCCCAGTGAATTTACCTGCACTTCAAAAAATTGAAATCAATAAAACCGGAAGCGTTCGTAGAAAACGTATCTATTACTTTAGAGGTCTTACCGGTAAGAAAGCGAGAATTAGAGAGAAAAGAAGCTAATTTTTTGCATCATAGTCTACAAAGAAGCGGTCTTACACAGACCGCTTTTTTTATGAACAAATGTTAATAACCCTCGTTTATAAATCGTTAATATTTACCGGCTTATAAAACTTGCATTTTACGGTTTCTGTATTACATTAGCAATATCAAAATGGTGTTACAGCCGGATTGACAATAAAGTAACGTTCTTTATATGCTTTTTTTAATTGTTTGAGACGCTAACGATTCTTGTAATGGTTAGGGTTGAGATTAAAAGGAGTTGGAGACTGTATTTTGAGACTAGTGTTAACTTCGGTTAGCCGTTCTGAAAAAACAAATCTCTTTGAAACAAATCACAACTGCAAGGGTATAATAAACTTGCCTAGATTCGCCTTCGGCGGATAGTTGGTAACGATGTGTTTCACAAGAAGCCATAGCAATGTAGCAATACAGTGTTATGGCTTTTCTTGCTTAAAAGAGGTTCTTAAAATATCATCCGATGCGGCTTTTAAAACCCTTTGCAAATCGTTATATTTGCAACTCAAAATACCTAAGCTCAGACAAAGCAGATTCCCTAAAAACAAAATAGCTCAATGACAAAAACCGCCAAAATAATTTATACCAAAACAGACGAAGCTCCTTTTCTTGCAACTCACTCCTTACTTCCTATTTTAAAAGCTTTTACCGGCCCTTCCAATATTACTATAGAAACGCGTGATATTTCATTGGCCGGAAGAATTCTCGCTGTTTTTCCTGAATTCCTTACCGACGCACAAAAAGTACCCGATGCCTTGACCGAACTAGGGGAACTTGCCAAAAAACCGGAAGCCAATATCATTAAATTACCGAATATAAGCGCGTCTATTCCGCAACTCACCGAAGCGATAACCGAATTGCAATCACAGGGTTTCGCCCTGCCCGATTATCCGGAAGATCCAAAATCACAGGATGAAAAAATTATAAAAGCCAAATACGATAAAATTAAAGGGAGTGCCGTAAATCCGGTACTTCGAGAAGGTAACAGTGATCGTCGCGCACCAAAAGCGGTAAAAAATTACGCCAAAAAGAACCCACACAGTATGGGTGCCTGGAGTAGCGATTCTAAAACACATGTTTCCACAATGGACCATGGTGATTTTATGCACAACGAGAAATCGGTTACTATTGAAAATGAAGGTGCAGTGAAAATTATTCTGCATGACAATGCCGGTCATGAAATTGTACTAAAAGAATCGGTTGCCGTATTGCAAGGTGAAATTATCGATGCATCCCTAATGAGTAAAAAGGCCTTGATAGACTTTCTAAAAGCACAGATAAAAGATGCCAACGACAAAGGGGTTTTGTTTTCACTGCACATGAAAGCGACTATGATGAAAGTGAGCGACCCCATTATTTTTGGCCATGCCGTAAAGGTTTATTTTGCTGAATTGTTTGATAAATACCAAGCTACATTTGAAGCATTAGGCGTTGATGTTCGTAATGGTTTTGGAGATTTAACCAGTAAGTTGGAAGAATTACCTTCAGACCAAAGAAAGGCCATTGAAGACGAAATTCAAAAAATAATGACCTCCAATCCCGATCTGGCGATGGTAAACAGTGACAAGGGAATTACCAATCTTCATGTCCCCAGCGATGTGATTATCGACGCTTCCATGCCTGCCATGATTCGCAATTCGGGACAAATGTGGGATGCCAAAGGTAATAAAAGAGATACCAAGGCTGTGATTCCCGATAGCAGTTATGCGGCGGTTTATCAATCCACCATTGATTTTTGTAAAAAACACGGAGCCTTCGATCCCACAACTATGGGGACCGTGCCCAACGTAGGCCTTATGGCCCAAAAAGCCGAAGAGTATGGCTCGCACGATAAAACATTCGAAATCCTTGAAAATGGAAAAGTACAAGTAATTGATGCAAATGGAAAGGTCCTTATGCAACATGAGGTTTCAAAAGGTGATATCTGGAGAATGTGTATGGTAAAAGATTTACCCATACAGGACTGGGTAAAACTTGCTGTGAGCCGCGCAAGAGCTACCGGAAATCCGGCTGTTTTTTGGTTAGACGAAAACAGGGCGCACGATGCACAAATCATTAAAAAAGTAAAAAAATACCTTCTAAATCACAATACAAATGGTCTGGATATAAAAATTCTTTCTCCCGAAAAGGCTACTGAATATACCCTGGAACGTGTACGAGAAGGAAAAGATACTATTTCAGTCACCGGAAATGTGTTGCGGGATTATTTAACCGACCTCTTCCCTATTCTCGAATTGGGAACCAGTGCAAAAATGCTATCTATAGTACCATTAATGAATGGCGGCGGTTTATTTGAAACCGGTGCGGGAGGCTCTGCTCCCAAACACGTGGAGCAGTTTTTAGAAGAAGGGCATTTGCGATGGGATTCATTGGGTGAATTTTTAGCAATTGCAGTTTCCCTGGAGCATTTAGGTACTACTTTTAACAATCCGAAAGCAATTCTATTATCTGAAACTTTAGACCAAGCCACCGAAAAGTTACTGGAAAACAAAAAAGGTCCGTCGCGTAAAGTTTATGAACTGGACAATCGTGGAAGTCACTTTTACCTGGCATTGTATTGGGCTCAGGCATTGGCGACACAAAACACGGATGCAACATTAAAAGCACGCTTCGAACCTATCGCCCAACAACTGGCTGAAAATGAAGGGCGCATCCTTGAAGAATTAAAATTGGCACAAGGCAATCCGGTTTCCATTGGAGGTTATTATTGGCCGGATGAATCGCGAGTTTATGCGGAGATGCGCCCGAGTGAGACCTTTAATAAGATATTGTCCGCTATTCAATAAGCATTGTTAAAAAGCCTTCGGAAACTTCGGAGGCTTTTTTTAATTGTTATTTTAAGAAAAAATTGCATTGAAGAAAATTCTTATAGTATTGGTATGCTTCGGAACTATAATTTTGCATGCCCAGGAACGATATACCTTGAGCGGCACTGTTTCTGAAGCGGATACGGGTGAGACACTTATTGGTGTAAATGTACTCATCCCAAGCCTGCAAACCGGTACAGTAACAAATCAGTATGGCTTTTATTCTATCACCCTTCCCGAAGGCGATTATGAGATCTTCTATAGCAACCTAGGATTTGCCACCCAGAAAATAACACTCCCTCTACGACAAAATATCCAACAGAATATCGATTTGAAAATAGACACTGAAGAGTTGGATGAAGTAATCCTAAAAACTGATGTGGAAAGACTCAACATCAAAAAACCCCAGATGAGTGTCAACTCGCTTTCCATGGAGACTATCAGGCAAATCCCGGTGGTTTTGGGCGAGACAGACGTGATTAAATCCATCACGCTATTGCCGGGTGTGACCAATGCCGGAGAAGGTGCGAGTGGATTTAACGTTCGAGGTGGTGCGGCCGATCAGAATTTGATCTTACTGGATGAAGCCACGCTCTATAATTCATCCCATCTTTTCGGGTTCTTCTCGGTATTTAATCCCGATGCTATTAAGGACCTTACCTTGTATAAGGGCGGAATTCCGGCCCGTTATGGTGGACGGATTTCTTCGGTATTGGATATTTATCAGAAGGACGGCAGTAAACGAGAGTTTCGCGCCAATGGTGGAATCGGACTTGTAGCAAGCCGATTACTGTTAGAGGGGCCAATAAAAAAAGATTCTGCTTCCTTCTTGGTAGGAGGAAGAAGCAGTTATGCGCATTTGTTTTTACCCTTATTCAACAATGATAATATAGCCTATTTCTATGATCTCAACACTAAAATAAGCTATAACCTTAATAAAAATAATAGATTATATCTTTCGGGTTACTTCGGAAGGGATGTTTTCAGCATCGCAGACAGCTTTGCGAATAGTTTTGGAAATGCCACTTTCAACCTGCGATGGAATCATCTTTTTTCAGATAAATTGTTTAGCAACCTTTCGCTTATCTATTCGGATTATTTCTACGGGCTGGAACTTAAATTCGTAGAATTCGATTTCGACAGTGGAATCCAAAACATGAATCTAAAATATGATTTTACCCATTTTCTTTCAGAAAAAATAGATCTTCGCTATGGTCTTAACAGTATTTACTACGCCTTCAATCCCGGTGATATAAAACCCACTACCGAAGATTCCGGAATCAATCCCTTCAAACTAACAGACAAGTATGCTTTTGAGAATGCCCTTTACGCAGATGCCGAAATTGAAATATCAGATAGGCTGGCAGTGCAGGCGGGGCTTCGGCTTTCCACCTTCAACAGACTGGGACAGGAGGCGTTAAACATCTATGCAGACGACAATCCAATACGCTACGACGACGCTCTAAAGATTTACCAAAAAGCCACGCCTATAGACACAGTTTCCTTTTCCCGAGGCACTACCATAAAAGCATTTGCACAACTGGAACCGCGGTTCGCCGTCGCCTATCAATTAAATGAAAACGCATCGGTGAAAGCAAGTTATAACCGAATGGCGCAGTACATCCATCTTATTAGTAATACTACTTCTCCCACCCCTTTCGATATTTATGCCCCCAGTGGGAAATACATCGATCCGCAGTTAGCCGATCAGGTTGCAGTGGGTTATTTCAGAACATTCGAGTCATACTCACTGGAAGTTGAGAGCTTCTATAAAACTGTGCAGAATCGATTGGACTATGTAGACGACGCCAATCTCATCGCTAATAATGCCGTCGAACAAATATTATTGAAAGGAAAGGCGAGGGCCTACGGTTTGGAGGTGCTCTTCAGGAAAACCGAAGGCAAACTAAAAGGTTGGATTGCTTATACACTCTCAAAGAGCGAGCAGCGAACCCCCGGAAGAACACCTTCAGAAACAGGAATTAATAACGGTGCCTGGTACAATTCTCCATGGGACAAGACACACGACATTAGCGTGACGACCCAATACGAGCTATCTAAAAAATGGTCCTTTGGAGCAAACATGGTCTACCAAACAGGCCAACCATCTACTTTTCCCAGTGGGCAATACGTTTACAACGATATTGTAGTTCCGGTTTATGAAGCACGTAACAGCAGCAGGTTGCCCTCCTATCACCATATGGACGTGTCGGCTAGCTGGGTTCCCAAACCCTATTCGAAGAAAAGCTGGAAGAGCGAGTGGGTCTTTAGCATTTACAATGTCTACAATAGAAAGAACGCCGCTTCAATTTCTTTCAGAGAGAATACAAACATCAACAAAAATGAGGCGGTACGCTTGTCAATTTTCGGCATTATCCCTGCTATCACATATAATTTTAAATTTTAGATCATGAAGCAACTCCTCTTTATACTTCTTGTATTTTTTTGCCTTACCGCCTGCGAAGAGGTGATCGAAATCGATCTAAATGAAAGCGCCCCAAAATTAGTGATCGATGCGTCTGTAACTAAAAATATTGAGACCAATGATGCTGTAGCCAGAGTACGTCTCACAACCACCAAACCTTTCTTTGATAATGGCCCAACCGATGTGAATAATGCTTCAGTGACCATTACCGACGATAACGGAGTAGTATATGTGCTTCCCGGATCGGGAAATGGGTATTACGGGATTGAACCTTTCAACGTGGAACCAGGAATTGCGTATACCCTGGAAGTAATCTTTAATGGAGAATCATATATCGCTACAGAAATGTTAGAACCTGTCGCTTCTTTAGACTTCGTGGAACAGCGCAACGATGGTGGATTTTCGGGAGAAGACATTGAATTGAAAGCTTTTTTTACCGATCCTCTCAATACAGACAATTATTATTTTTTTGAAGGACTAAGCGAACGCGGAGATTTCTATGATACCTTTAACGATGAGTTCTTTGATGGCAATACCATTTTTGGGTACTATTTGGTCGAAGACCTTTCAGCGGGAGATGAAGTAACGTTCTATCTTCACGGCGTAGATGCCTCTTTTTACAATTTTATGTTTGTCCTCTTGCAACAAAGTTCTGATCAAAGTGATGGTCCGTTCGAGACGCAAGCTGCAACGGTTCGCGGAAATCTGGTGAATACGACGCAGCCCGATAATTTCCCGTTGGGTTATTTTCGAATTTCTGAAGTGTCCACACTTACCTACACTGTTCAATAAATTGATTACTTATTCTGCAAAGAATCGTAAATTTGTATATGAGTTTTACCAAAACCACCGAAGCAGATTCAAATTTTAATCATCTGGAAAAGATGAGTATTCCTGAGTTGCTTCAACATATTAATAAGGAAGACAAGACTGTTCCGCTTGCGGTTGAAAAATCTATACCTCAGATTACCGCGTTAACGGAAAAAGTTACCGAAAAATTGAAAAATGGCGGCCGACTCTTCTACATTGGTGCGGGTACCAGCGGCCGATTAGGAATTGTGGATGCCAGTGAGTGCCCTCCTACTTTTGGTGTTTCACATGAGCTTGTTATTGGGATCATCGCCGGGGGTGATAGAGCTATACGTAAAGCGGTCGAATTTGCCGAAGATTCCGAAACGCAAGGATGGGAAGACCTTAAAAAGTATGACATTTCAGAAAAAGACATTGTTATTGGTATTGCTGCGTCCGGTACTACTCCCTACGTTATTGGGGCGCTTAAAAAATGTAATGACAACCATATTGCAACAGGCTGTATAACCTGTAACGAAGGAAGTCCGTTAGCACTCACCGCAACATTTCCTGTCGTGGTTATCGTAGGTCCCGAATTTGTCACGGGAAGTTCCAGAATGAAAGCCGGAACTGCACAAAAATTGGTTTTAAACATGATATCCACCGCTACCATGATTCAGCTTGGAAGAGTGAAAGGCAATAAGATGGTAGACATGCAACTGAGCAATAATAAACTGGTAGATCGCGGTATTAGAATGATAATGAATGAGCTCCGAATTTCAGAATCAGCGGCGCAACAATTACTGGATACACATAAAAATGTGCGTGCTGCCATAAATGCATACCAAAATGAAACACACCGATAAAGACTTATTACTTAAAGGAATTAAGAAAATGGCTTTGGCCCTGCCATTGCTGTTTTTAAGTCCGTATTTGCTTACGCTCTCCTTTTTAAACAAGGATAATTATATGTTCTATCTGGCTCTTATTTTGGGGCTTATTGCCGGAGCAGGTGCTATTTATCTATGTTTTAAAGGAATTAATACCATTATAAAATCTATGTTTGGATAGAATCCTTATATGCTTTGATTTTCCTTCCCTTTTCCATTCAGACTAAAAACATCCACTTTTCCGTTATTGTTTGTCACCACCAACAAGGTTCTTTCTTTATTTTTAATGGTAATTACTTCCCTTGCATCCCCGGAGGTTGCAAAGCCCGACTCTTTAAATGGAATTGCCGAAAAGTTTCCGTTGGCGTAGGATAATACACTCCCTTTTGAAGCATCGTATCTCACGGTTTCAACTTCAACATTGTATAAATTCCCAACGGTGATTATTTCATTATTTCCGTCATTGTTCACATCAGCAAAGGCAAAGCCACTAAGAGGTGAGAGCTGTGCCTGCCAAGGAAGCTTCTTAATTTCAAAGTTTCCGTTTCCTTTGTTTTCCAGGAATACGCTGTACATCATATCTGCCTTGTAATGAAGCGCTTCCTTCAGCTTTTCTCCATAAACATCTTCCAGTGTTGCATTTGCAAATGAGCGGTAATCCAAAAACTTATCCTTAATAAACGGCATTTGCTGTGAGGAACACTCTCTCCCTCGAGAAGGAACTAACTTTCCTTGATAGGTTCCGCTGAGGACAACATCATTGGTTCCGTTGTTGTCGAAATCGTAGGCATAAATATGAAATTCCTTCTTGTCACTCACTTTAAATTTTGCATTGAGCCCAAGATTTCCAACAAAATAATCCATATCGCCGTCACCGTCAATATCGTTTTGTGCCAGGCCAAACCACAGTCCGGTTGTGTTAGCCAATGCATCAATCTTTGCTTCGGTAAATTCTCCTTTATTGTTATTAAATATTTTGATGGGTGACCATTCTCCAACTACAATTAAAT
Source organism: Ulvibacter sp. MAR_2010_11 (assembly GCF_002813135.1). Lineage (NCBI taxonomy): Bacteria > Pseudomonadati > Bacteroidota > Flavobacteriia > Flavobacteriales > Flavobacteriaceae > Ulvibacter > Ulvibacter sp. MAR_2010_11. The sequence goes on from NZ_PHTY01000001.1 coordinate 48,456, forward strand.
CTTCATCGCCATCACCGTCATAATCTGAGAAAAGTGCATCTGCAATTAATTGATTGGTTGCTAATTCTTTTTGAGTAAAGCGCCCATTCTCATTCATAAGAAAATAGGATTTTGGAGCGTAAGGATATTTGTCGGGGATAATTCTTCCTCCCACAAACAGATCGATATCTCCATCGCCATCAATATCGGAGCTTACTACCGCTTGTCCACTCACTGCAAGGGCAGGTAGTCTATCAATTGCCTTTTTAAAATTACCGGCACCATCATTTAAATATAAACGATCTTGATAATTGGGACTTCCTTCCGGAAGATGCGCCCCTCCACTCACCACATATAAATCCATATCGCCGTCACCATCGCTGTCAAAGAAAATTGCACCCGTATCTTCATACGCTGCATCCTGTTTCCAATCGCCCGTTTTTTCAGAAAACCCGTTAGAAGATTGGATGTATAACACTCCGGCCTGACCGGCCGCTCCGCCAATAAAAAGGTCTTCATTCCCATCCCCGTTTACGTCTGCTTTTACGATTGCCGGCCCCACATTAGATTGCGAATGCGGCAACAATATTTGCTTGGCATAATCATCGAACCGGTCTTCAATATGTTGAAATCCAATACCCGAATTTGTAACGTTTTTCAACAATGAAGCTGTATTTGAAGCGAGGTTAGTTGTGCTCTTTTGTGCCGAAGTGTAATCAATAGCATGCGTTTTATTGGCTTCTACCGAAGGAATTGTTGTGACTTTTCCATCGGGCCAGATTACTGTAACCGAAGCAGTTGCCGCGTCTTTAAGTCCGAATACCATAGCCGGATCTACAGAAGAAAGATATCCACGAGTGGTGTATAGTTCCTGCCACTGACTTCCTACCTCTGTTGTTACTTCAACTTTAGCGCCTAGCGCCTGAGGGTTTAACGCAGGGCCTTTTAACCGGAGTTTTATACTGTTTTTCCCTATAGAATTCGCTGCGAGACTTTCGTACAAGGTAGCTTCCGTTCCCATGTTATTGGTCACAAAGTCCAAATCCCCGTCATTGTCGAAATCGGCAGTGGCAATCCCGTTGGAGTTATATAGGCTTGGTGGGGCCCATTTTCCTGAAACATTTTCGAAATGCGCATTTCCATCATTCTGATAAAAAATATTCTCGGAGATATCACTGGGCACAATTTGCAATAAATCCTGAAGACTGGTTTGCAAGCCGGAGCGTTCCCGCTTATTTACTTCGATTTGAATATCTCTAAAAAGAAAATTCTCCTTGATTCCGTTGGTGATAAACAAATCCTTATCTCCGTCGTGATCCATATCAAAAAATAGTGGGGCCCAACTCCAGTCGGTTTTCGCGGTTCCCGAAAATTGAGCAACTTCGTTATACCGATTATTCCCATTATTTACGTGCATAGTATTGAACATATACTGAGAGTGGTAGCCATTATTCTTTAGACCGTGAAACTTTACAACATCCATGGATTTCATATAGGCTTTGGATCTAAAATGATCATCGGGGGCCATATCTACCACATAAATATCCAACAGGCCGTCGTTATTAATATCGACCATTTCATTTCCCATACTGTTAAAGGAAATATGATCAAAATAACTATCAATTTCGTTTTTGAAGGTTTTATTACCTTGATTGATACACAACAAATCCGGTTCTTCAAAGTCACTGCTGATGTAAATATCAGGGTAACCGTCCTTGTTTATATCTCCTATCGCAATTCCGTGACGATACCCAAAGTTGACCAAACCGGCTTCTTTAGACTTGTCTACAAATTTCCCATTCACATTTTCGTAAAAGACATCGGTTTGAATTTTACCCGATTTAATTTCCATCATATGTGCCTTGGCATCTTTAGCCTTAAAACCGGGCTGAGGATGATTTAACAAGTACATGTCCAAATCTCCATCGAGATCGTAATCGAAAAAAGCCGATTGAATGGAATGTTCGGCGCTGGCAAGGCCATATTCGGCTGCTGCCTCAGTAAAAGTGTTGTCTTTATTATTAATATATAATCTGTTGGTAAGGTCTGTCACTGATTTTGAAGGTCCCGAACGGCATACATAAATATCCAACCAACCATCGGCGTTAATATCTACCATCGTCACACCCGTGCTCCAACCTTGTAATTTGGCTATTCCCGAAGTTTCAGAAATATCCTTAAATTTTAAATTCCCTTCATTTATGTACAATTTATCATCCGATGAATTTCCTGCAAAATAAATATCGGGCAACCCGTCGTTGTTAATATCTCCGGTGGCCACTCCACTGCCATTGTATATAAACTCATAGTTTAAATAATTAGCATCCATGGTTTCTACTACCGTGTTTTTAAAGGTGAGATTGGTGGCGTTCGAATCGTGAAACGCAAAAAGGGGTGCTATAGCATCCTCGGTGGTTGCTGCATTTTTATTCAAATTAGCTTCCGACCTTTTTTCACCGCAAGAAATGATGCACAAGATTGATAAAAGTAAGAGTATTCTTTTCATAAGTTGTTTGGTTAGATATCTCATCCATAAACTGAAGCCTAAAAATAGGGAAATAGAAGCAACTAATTTATTCTTATAAGACGATTTTGTCGATTTCTTCTTAAGGATGATAAAGATATGAATATTTTGTTTTGGGCAATTCCCTTCTTCGCCGGCCTCCTTCGCCCAAGTAGCTCGGCTTCGAAGCGTCGGGCTATTCGCTATATCCCCCAATCAAGTTGGGGGGATGTCGCTGCTATCCCTATTGCAAAATGAACTGCCCTGCCTTTGCCGTGAGTTAGGAACTAAGTGATACGCTCGTCATCCCGCACTTGCCTGCAAGGAGCTGCCACACTGAGCTGCCACACTGAGCGTAGCCGAAGTGAAGTCGATGTGACACGTTTGTCATCCCGAACCCGAAGAGGGTAGACGGCTCTAAATAATATACAACATCAAAATCCTGAGTTTTGTATCTTATAAAATGTACAAAACTCAGAATTTTGGCACCACGCCACTTGTGGAATTTAGTCTTGTCATCCCGTGCTGGCCTGCACTGAGCGTAGTCGAAGTGACACGGGAACAAAAAAGTTCCTCATCAAATAAATGATGAGGGTAAATACATGACGGCTCAATAGAATAAAACGCTAAAAGCAGGGATTTTGCAACTTATTTAGCGTACAAAATCCCTCTCACAGGAAGTCGCAATGATGTTTTGTCATTCTGAGCTTGACTCAGAATCCATTCAAAGTCCTTCTTCAATGAAATGATGAGGATAAATAGATGACGGCTCAATAGTATGAAACAACCAAAACCTTTAAAATTGTAGTTTTGAATGTACAATTTTAAAGGTTTTGGTTACCACACCACTTGTGGAAGTTAGTCCTGTCATCCCGTGCTGGCCTGCACTGAGCATAGTCGAAGTGACACGGGGTCAAAAAAAAAAGACCCTCATCAAATAAATGATGAGGATAAATAGATGACGGCTCAATAGTACTAAAACAGTCAAAATTGCCAAAGTGGTATCTTAAAACTATCACTTTGGCAATTTTGACTACCACGCCCCTTGTGGAAGCGTCGCATAAATTTACTCCAAAAAAAAAGACCCAACCATTTACATGATTGAGTCTTTATAAGAAGGCGGCGACCTACTCTTCCACAAGTGTAGTACCATCGGCGCAAACGGGCTTAACTTCTCTGTTCGGAAAGGTAAGAGGTGAGCCCCGTCGCTATAACCACCTTAGTTGTAAGTGAGTGGTGAGTGGTGAAGTGTGAGTCGTAATTTCGATTCACTGTTCACTGTTCACTATTCACTGTCCGCTATTGGCGGACAAATATCTTAACATATTGAAAAAAGAAATAAGAAAATGCATGTAAATAAGGTAATTGATCCTCATTATAGGTATGCAAAAGAGTTAGCTTCCCCCCAACCTAGATTGGAGGGAAACGACGTACATAAGCATACGGGTTATTAGTATCACTCGGCTACGTACGTTACCGCACTTACACCTGTGACCTATCAACGTGGTAGTCTCCCACGACCCTTTAAAGAAATCTCATCTTGTGGTGGGTTTCGCGCTTATATGCTTTCAGCGCTTATCCCTTCCCGACGTAGCTACCCAGCAATGCTCCTGGCGGAACAACTGGTACACCAGAGGTCAGTCCAACTCGGTCCTCTCGTACTAGAGTCAGATCCACTCAAATTTCTTGCGCCCACTGTAGATAGAGACCGAACTGTCTCACGACGTTCTGAACCCAGCTCGCGTGCCACTTTAATGGGCGAACAGCCCAACCCTTGGGACCTTCTCCAGCCCCAGGATGTGACGAGCCGACATCGAGGTGCCAAACCCCCCCGTCGATGTGAGCTCTTGGGGGAGATCAGCCTGTTATCCCCGGCGTACCTTTTATCCTTTGAGCGATGGCCCTTCCATGCGGAACCACCGGATCACTATGCTCTACTTTCGTACCTGATCGACTTGTAGGTCTCTCAGTCAAGCTCCCTTATGCCATTGCACTCTACACACGATTGCCAACCGTATTGAGGGAACCTTTAGAAGCCTCCGTTACTCTTTTGGAGGCGACCACCCCAGTCAAACTACCCACCAAGCACTGTCCCCAAATTCATGGGTTAGGCTTCAAATAAGTAAAGGGTGGTATTTCAACAGTGACTCCACAACGCCTGGCGACGCTGCTTCGATGTCTCCCACCTATCCTACACATTACTTATCCAAAGTCAATACTAAGCTATAGTAAAGGTGCACGGGGTCTTTTCGTCCCACAGCGGGTAAACGGCATCTTCACCGTTACTACAATTTCACCGAGCTCATGGCTGAGACAGTGTCCAGATCGTTACACCATTCGTGCAGGTCGGAACTTACCCGACAAGGAATTTCGCTACCTTAGGACCGTTATAGTTACGGCCGCCGTTTACTGGGGCTTCAATTCAATGCTTCTCCGACAAGTCGGATGACATCTCCTCTTAACCTTCCAGCACCGGGCAGGTGTCAGGCCCTATACTTCATCTTTCGATTTTGCAGAGCCCTGTGTTTTTGATAAACAGTCGCCTGGACCTCTTCACTGCGGCCCTCAACTTAATGAGGGCGACCCTTCTCCCGAAGTTACGGGTCGATTTTGCCTAGTTCCTTAGCCATGAATCTCTCGAGCACCTTAGAATTCTCATCCCAACTACCTGTGTCGGTTTAGGGTACGGGCTGCTTCACTCGCTTTTCTTGGAAGTCGATACAATGGATTATCACCGCAGCCGTAGCCTTAGTGTACTATCGCCGTGTTACCACTGGCTTCAACGTGCTATTCCGTCAGCACGCACCATCTTTTCGCCTCCGTCACTTTTAACGTGAGCAGGTACAGGAATATTAACCTGTTGGCCATCCACTACCCCTTTCGGGTTCGCGTTAGGTCCCGACTAACCCTCAGCTGATTAGCATAGCTGAGGAAACCTTAGTCTTTCGGTGTGCGGGTTTCTCGCCCGCATTATCGTTACTTATGCCTACATTTTCTTTTCTATCCGCTCCAGCAAACCTCGCAGTTCACCTTCAGCGCAAATAGAATGCTCCCCTACCACTTACATCTCAAGGATGTAAGTCCATAGCTTCGGTAGTATGTTTATGCCCGATTATTATCCATGCCGGATCGCTCGACTAGTGAGCTGTTACGCACTCTTTAAATGAATGGCTGCTTCCAAGCCAACATCCTAGCTGTCTGTGCAATCCAACCTCGTTGCTTCAACTTAACATACATTTGGGGACCTTAGCTGATGGTCTGGGTTCTTTCCCTCTCGGACATGGACCTTAGCACCCATGCCCTCACTGCTGATCAACATTTTATAGCATTCGGAGTTTGTCAGGAATTGGTAGGCGGTGAAGCCCCCGCATCCAATCAGTAGCTCTACCTCTATAAAACTATAAATCAACGCTGCACCTAAATGCATTTCGGGGAGTACGAGCTATTTCCGAGTTTGATTGGCCTTTCACCCCTACCCACAGGTCATCCCAAGACTTTTCAACGTCAACGGGTTCGGGCCTCCACTGTATGTTACTACAGCTTCACCCTGCCCATGGGTAGATCACACGGTTTCGCGTCTACTACTACTAACTATATCGCCCTATTCAGACTCGCTTTCGCTACGGCTCCACCTCTTAAAGGATTAACCTTGCTAGCAACAGTAACTCGTAGGCTCATTATGCAAAAGGCACGCCGTCACAGCTTAAAGCCGCTCCGACCGCTTGTAAGCGTATGGTTTCAGGTTCTATTTCACTCCCTTATTCAGGGTTCTTTTCACCTTTCCCTCACGGTACTGGTTCACTATCGGTCTCTCAGGAGTATTTAGCCTTACCGGATGGTCCCGGCTGATTCATACAGGGTTTCACGTGCCCCGCACTACTCAGGATACCACTATCAATAACACGCTTTACTTATACCGGGCTATCACCGTCTATGGCCACTCTTTCCAAAGTGTTCTAATTCATTGTGCATCAAATCTCGTGGTCCTACAACCCCACAATTGCCGTAACAACTATGGTTTGGGCTAATCCGCGTTCGCTCGCCGCTACTGACGGAATCACTA